>CAYQDH010000139.1:1087-7332 GCA_964416075.1 uncultured Anaerolineales bacterium
TCTCCAAGTGGTTGGCCATCTGTTTCATATAGGTGTCGTCGCCGATGATCTCGGTGGGGTTGGTGAGAAAGTCAAAGATGATCCCTTCCTCTTCGGCATGATGCACTTCTTCCGCGCGGGCGGGCACCTCTTGCCGGGAGCGGCGATAGACGATGTGCACCTCTCGCGCGCCCAGGCGCAAGGAGCAGCGCGCCGAATCCATGGCCACGTTGCCCGCGCCCACCACCGCCACGCGGTCGCCCACCTTGACAGGGGTGTCCCACTGGGGGAAGAGATAGCCCTTCATCAGGTTGGTGCGGGTGAGCAGCTCGTTGGCTGAGTAGACGCCGTTATAGTTCTCCCCTGGGATGTTGAGCATCATCGGCAGGCCGGCGCCGGTGCCCAAGAAGATCGCATCGTACTGCTCCAGGAGCTCCTCGAGAGTGAAGAGCTTGCCGATCACTGCGTCAGTGGTGATGGCTACTCCCAGACTTTGCAGGTAGGCGATCTCGGCGCGCACGATGTCCTTGGGCAAGCGGAACTCGGGGATACCGTACATCAGCACCCCACCGGGCACGTGCAGGGCCTCGAGGATCTTGACGCTGTGCCCCATCTTGGCGAGGTCCCCCGCACAAGTGAGGCCTGCGGGACCTGAGCCGATGATGGCCACCTTTTTGCCGGTCGAGGCGGGCAGCTCCGGGGTGCGCATGCCCTCGGTGCGCTCCCAGTCGGCCACAAAGCGCTCCAGGCGGCCGATGGCCACCGGCTCGGCCTTTTTGCCCAACACGCATTGGATCTCACACTGCGTCTCTTGGGGGCACACGCGGCCGCAGATGGCGGGCAGGCTATTCTTATCCTTGAGCATCTCCACGGCGCGCCACATATCGCCCTCTGCGAGGGCATTGACGAACTCGGGGATGCGAACCTGCACCGGGCACCCCAGCACGCACTGGGGCTTTTTGCACTGCAGGCAGCGCGTGGCCTCTTCGACGGCCATCTCCATCGTATAGCCCAGCGCCACTTCACTAAAGTTTCGACCGCGCGCCTTGGCGTCCTGTGTGGGCATCCCGTGGCGGGGTATTTTCATCCCTGTTGCTTTTGGCATAATGTTCAGTTCTCCTCAGATGCTAGATAGAGTGGGGTAGGTCCCCAAAAGGTGTGTCCCGATCGTTGAGGACAACACGAGGCAGGATGCCTCGTCTATCGTGCGGAAGAAGACGAGGCAGAATGCCTCGGCTTCTCCGCGTCGGGGCTCACCTAGGGCTTGGCCACGGCATGGGCCTGCTCAAAGGCTTCCAGGGCCTGCTTTTCCAGGTCCAGGTAGATGCGCTGCCTGCTCAACAAGAGGTCCCAGTCGACCTCGTGACCATCGAACTCGGGGCCATCCACGCAGGCAAAACGGGTACGACCGCCTACGGAGACACGGCAGGCGCCACACATCCCTGTGCCGTCGACCATGATCGAGTTCAGGCTAACGATGGTCTTGACGCCATAGGGCTTGGTGGTGAGAGCGGAAAACTTCATCATGATGGCGGGGCCGATGGCCCAAATATGATCGATCTTGCGCCCGGAATCGAGGATCTCTTTCAAGGGCACGGTGACCAGCGCCTTGCGGGCATAGCTTCCGTCGTCGGTGCCGACAAAGAGCTCATCGGTGACGGTGCGCATCTTGTCTTCCCAGAAGAGCAGGTCCTTGCTGCGCGCTCCGATGATGCCGATCACGTGGTTGCCCGCTTCGCGCAGGGTACGGCAGATGGGGTAGATGGGCGCGATTCCCAGGCCGCCCCCCACCAGGATCACCGTCCCATAGTTCTCGATCTCTGTGGGCCGGCCCAGTGGGCCCGTAAAGCTGGCCAGGGAATCCCCGGCCTCCTTAGTGCCAAGAAGCCGGGTGGTCTTGCCCAACTCTTGCACCACGATAGTGATGGTGCCCTTTTCCCGGTCATAGTCGGCGATGGTGAGGGGCACACGCTCACCTTCTGGCACCACGCGCAGGATGATAAACTGCCCGGGCTGGGCCTTGCGGGCCACGTCGGGCGCCTCGACGACGAACAGCTTGGTCACGGGCGTCAAGACTTCTTTATGGACGATAGGATACACGCCAAGCCTCCCAACAAAAGCTATGATGATATCTATTCCGTTCCCGCGGCGCCTGCACAAGCGTAAAGTCCGCCTGTACAAGCTCCGTCCGGGGAGCGGCTTGAGCCTGATTATATGACAACTGACGTACTAGGAAAAACGAGACCATCGACAAGTCAGCGCGCTGATAGCTCGATGATCTGTCGCAAGAGGGCCACGAAAGACGTGCCCAGGTGGAACAACTTGGTGCGGTCGACTTCGGTCAGCGCGACCGCCCGCGTATCACCGCGGCGGCCATAGAGCCACCCGCCCAAGGCGCCCAGAATGGCGCCCAACACCGCCCCACTGACCACGAAACGCGAGCTCCCTTTCATCTTCTAACTCTCCTTGCTCAGTAAGCGCTTGATGCTCTTTGCCGACACCTCGACGCCACGATAAGCAGCCTCTGCGCTAGCGATTGGCTTGGCCACGGCGAGCGATCCACGCTGCACCACACCGTTTGCCAGCTCGAAATAGTGGTGCACCTTGCGGAACAAGGGCGTGACGTGGGGTTTGAGCTTGCGCAGCCCCTGGGTGATCTTGAGCATAATAAAGAGAGGCACCGCCAAGATAGCCATGCCTTCCAGCACGAGCAGAATGATGGACCAATCCCTTGCTACGGCCACGATCTCATAAAACATCGGCCTACCCCCTCTACTTGAAGATAGGTGGGCTGTCTCCACTTTTTACGAATGTTCAGTTGCTTATATTAGATGAACTCGATGCTATAGTCCAGCAGGACAAGATCGAGGCGTCCCCCCTCCACCCGATGCACCACGTGCTCCAGTAGGCCGTGCAGGTATGCATCGTCGTTCGACACGGCGGCCACGGCCACGGTGGCCAGTTGCCAGCTATCCTGGTGGTCGACCTCCGCCACGGAGACGTTGAACTCGTTGTGGATGCGCGCGATAAAACTCTGCAGGACCTGCCGTTTGTCTTTGAGCGAGAGACTGGATGGAATCTGCAACTCCAAGGTGCACAGGCCCACCACAGTACGGCTCTTTGGACGCAGCTCGCGAGTTGCACGCCTCATGTTTTCGGAGGATCCCCCCGTAGATTCCATCTCGTCACCCGGGCCGCGACGCGCGTCGTCATTTGCGCTCAAAATGGATGGCCCCATCCAATTGACCCATTGCCACCTCCATCATAGCCTCGGACAGGGTGGGATGGGCGTGGATGGTATGAGCGATATCCTGTGCGGTGGCCCCCATCTGCATGGCCAGGCCCGCCTCGGCGATCAGCTCGCCCGCGCGAGGTCCCATGATGTGCACACCAAGGACCTTGCCGCCGTGACCATTGGGGCGGCCGGTCTTTTCGCAGATCATGCGTATCTGCCCTTCGCCCTCTCCCATGGCCAGCGCTCTGCCGTTCACCCCAAAGGGAAAGCGGCTGACCTGTACATCCAGACCCTGTTCTTTGGCCTCATCTTCGGTAAGGCCCACATCGGCGATCTCGGGCATGGTGAATATGCAATTGGGCACCACGCGATAATCCGCCGTCCTGGGCTGGCCCATGATGTTCTCCGCCGCGACCTCGCCCTCATAAGAGGCCACATGGGCCAGCATATAGCCGCCGATGGCATCGCCGATAGCATAGATCCCCGGGACGTTCGTTTCCAGGTGCTTGTTCACCGCTACGGCGCGGCCGTTCATTTTCACACCCAGTTCCTCCAGACCCAGCCCCGTCGTATAGGCCCAGCGCCCCGTGGAGAGCAGGACGATCTCTCCTTCGTTGGAGAGGAGCTTGCCGCCCCGCACATAGTTCACACACAGGTTCCCCGAGGGTAACTGGGCGATCTCTTGGAATTCGACCCCGATCGTCACCGGGATGCCGCGCTGAGAAAGCATTGTTTTGAAGCGTTTGGCCAGTTGCTGCTCCGCCTCCTTGAGAAAGCTCTGGCGGCCCACCACGCTCACCTGGACGCCCAGGGCGTGGTAGATGCAGGCGAACTCGATCCCCACGACGCTGGCGCCCAACACCACCAGGCTGCGAGGCAGGTGTTGCAGGGCCAGCAGGCCGTCCGACGTCACCACACCGGGCAGGTCGGTGCCGCGGATGAGCACCGGCGCGGGCACGGAGCCGGTGGCCACGATAATGGCTCGCGCGGCCAGGGTTTTCGTGCTGCCTTGCTGCTGCACCTCCACCACCCCGGGCTGCAGGATGTGCCCCTCGCCGGCGACGATCTCGATGCGCTGGGAGGCCATCAAGCGAGCGACGCCATCGACCAGCGTATCTACCACGGCCTGGCGCCGTCGCACCAGGCGGTCATATTGCACATGGAACCCGCCCTCGGCCTGCACGGCAAATTCGCCGGACGCCACCTGGGCGTAGAGCTCGGCGTCGTGGACCATGGCTTTGGTGGGGATGCATCCCCGGTTGAGGCAGGTGCCCCCCAGGCGGTCTCTCTCCACCAGGGCCACGTGGGCGCCCAATTGGGCCGCACGGATGGCCGCTACATAGCCCCCTGGCCCGCCGCCGATGATGACCATGTCGTAGGGTGTCGTTGCTTCGCTCATGGACAGTACTCCTGCTCTCCTAGGCCTCTTCCTGCTCGATGCGATACGTGGCTACCACCTCGGCATTTAGGCTGGCCGTGACGGTGCAATACTTGGTCTGCGACAGCTCGATGGAGCGGGCCACGGCTTCGGGCGCCACGTCATAGCCACGAACGATGAACTGGAGCTCGATGCGCGTAAAGCGCTTGGGATGCTCCTCCGACCGCACGCTCTGCACGTTGACGCAGAGGCCCGTCACCTTTTGTCGCTTCTTCTGCAAAATGGAGATGACATCCATGGCGGTGCAGCCCGCCAGGCTCACAAGTAAGGCCTCCGTGGGCCTAAGGCCTGTGCCTGCGCCGCCACTCTCTGGTGCCCCGTCCAGCACGATCGCTGCATTGGACAGGCTGCCATGGCCTACGAATTGCAGTCCCTTTGTCCAGGTGACCTGAGCTTGTGTGGTCTCGCATTCGGTCATGGGTATCCTCCGTATGTTTCGTCAGCTGGCACTTGCGCCATTGGGAGCCAAGTGCTAGGGTATGAATAGGCGATAGAAGGCCTGGTAGGCTTGTACTACGCCCAGGTATTGCTCGTTCCAGCCCCCGATGGCATACAGGAAATTGCCCTCGCGGCTGGCCACCGTGGAGATACCCAGGGCGCGCCATTGCCCAATGATGGGGCTCTCGAAGGTGGACCAGGCGTCGTTAGCCATATCGTAGCGCTCGTTGTAGGCCAGATAACTGGTCTCCCAGCCTCCGCCTACCACATAAAGGCTGCCCTGCGAGACTGCGACGGCATGGCCGGCACGTCTGGCGCTCATGGCCGCGTGGTTGCGCCACGGATCGCCGCCTTCCCTGGCCAGCGCGGGGGCGTATGACTCGCACAGGCTGTATTCGGTGTTGCCATCGTACCCCCCGATGAGGTAGATGATGTCGCCCACCGTGGCCGCGGCGGCGAATCCTCGCGCCGTGGTCAAGGGCGCTTCTTCGCGCCACGTGTCGGCCACCGCATCGTAATAGTACACCGTAGCCAGGTAATGCTCGCCATCCCACCCACCAAAGAGGTAGAATCCCTCTTCGTAGGGAGCGATGGCATAGGCGCACAGGGGTTGGGGCAATGGGGCCGCCGTCGACCAACGATCATCGGCCGGATCATAGATCTCCAGCACGTTGGTGAGTTGATTCCCCTCTGCTAACCCGCCAGGCACATAGATCATGCCATCGACGACGGCAGCGCCCACGTTAGCCACCGCCACGGGCTTGGCCGTGCGGCGCTCCCAAAGATCCTCCGTGGTGTCATAGGCCTCGACCTCTGCGCTCCACCCCGCCTCGCTCAATCCGCCAATGACATAGATGTGGCCGTCGACAAAGGCCTGGGCAAAACGTCCGCGGCGCGTGGGCATCTGCGTCTTGCTCTGCCAGCGCAGAGAAGGCGTCACTTCCACTTGCGCGCTGGTTCCAGCGGGCTGGTCGACCATGTGGTTGTTTTCCGCGAGGGGGTCGGCGGCCACCCTGGGCCAGAATACCAGCGCCAGCGCCATAAGCAGCGAGAGCCCCAGGACCGTGGCCTGTGTGGATGAAAAGGGCCACTCCATCGGTCTCGGGGCAGGTAGTGGGGCAGGCCCCTCAGCCGGGGCCACGGTCCCATTCATCT
>CAYQDH010000139.1:7342-11340 GCA_964416075.1 uncultured Anaerolineales bacterium
GGCTGGCCCACGCTGACCAGGTTGTGCTGGATGGCGTAGAGCGTGGCCTCGGTGCGCGATTCCACGCCCAGCTTGCCAAAGATATTGCGCAGGTGTGCCTTGACGGTGTTGACGCTGATGATGAGCTTCTGTGCGATCTGCTGGTTCGTTGCTCCCGTGACCACGAGCCCCAATATTTCCAGCTCACGCTCGCTCAGCTCAACCGGTGGTTGTTCGGCCATGCGGTTCCTCGGCAAAAGCTGCGCCCGAGCTCGGAACGGGGACCACAGTTAGCCCGCCATTCTCGACCTTGACGCTGCCATGATTCTACCACAAACATCCTGGCGTTCCAACGTGCCACGTCCGTCCCCCAGGGCTTTGTCATTGTCGCATTTATGTCATGCTGAGCGTAGCGAAGCATCTCCGTTGACTATAGCCGATACCTGTCGTTTGCGCTCAGCCCGACGGCCTTTCCGACTTTGCCAAAGCCCTGGCCGTTTCCCCACAGGTCTGCTGCGCAACAGGCGGTGCACGGTTACGTGATGTCGCGCGGCTCAAGCAGGAGGCGCAGGCCATCCAGAATCTGCCGTACGCGGTGTGGGGAGAGGGCGCCGATCTTCTCCACCAGCTGGCTCTTGTCCACCGTGAATACCTGTGATACGTTCACCACGCTGGCTTTGGGAAGGTGAGCTTCGCCCACCTCCAGCAACACATTGCCAGGCGCCTGGGCGCGCCTCAGGTTTGACGTGATGACACATACCACTACCGTCCGTATGCGGCTGGCATCAAAGAGATTGTTTTGTATGACCACATGCGGATGGCGATAGCCAGGGCCGGAACCCAGGGGATCGCCCAGGTCCACCCAGAAGATATCGCCCTGTTCGATCACCATTGTTCCTGCACCATTTCACGGTGTTGGGCGCGCCTCGCCCGCCGCAGCGCCTCATCCTCAGCATCCGGCGCATCCTCATAGGCGGCATTGATGGCCTGGAGCAATTCCTCGTTCTCGTGGCGTTCGATGAATTCCTCAACCGCCAGCGCGAACAACTGGCTCCGCGGAATATTCAGTTCCTTAGCCAGGGCCTCCACTTGCTGGAAAAGGGAGTCATCGAGCGAAATCGCCGTCTTGACAGTCACCGTTTATACCCTCCTTTATACTCATAGTATAATTCAGGGGGTGGCAATTGTCAATACCGCGCGTTTTGTCGTTCTGGCGCGCTTGGCCATCCTCTCCAACCGTGAATACGTTAGCAGATCACTTGCTGTCCACCCATGTAGGGACGTAGAACCTCGGGCACGACGATGCTGCCATCCTTCTGCTGATAGTTCTCGATGACGGCGATCATGATGCGCGGCAGCGCCAGCCCCGAGCCGTTCAAGGTGTGCACCAGCTGCACCCGTCCACCGGCGGCCGGCCGGTAGCGGATATTGGCGCGCCGGGCCTGAAAGTCCTTGAAATTGCTACAGGATGAGACCTCCAACCACTCTTGACAGCCCGCGGCCCAAACCTCCACATCGTACTTGGCCGCTGCGGTAAAGCTCAAGTCGCCGGTGCACATCTGCACCACGCGGTGCGGCAACCCCAGGCGGCGGCAGATGTCCTCGGCGTTATCCAGCAGCTTCATCAGCTCGTCCATGGAGGTCTCGGGCGTTACGAACTTGACCATCTCTACCTTGTCGAACTGGTGCCCGCGCTTGATGCCTCGGGTGTCCTTGCCGGCGGACATCTTTTCGCGACGGAAGCAAGCGGTGTAGGCCACGTGGTAGATGGGTAGCCTCTCCTCGGGCAATATCTCCTCGCGATACATGTTGGTGACGGGCACCTCGGCCGTAGGCACCATCCAGAGATCATCCTCACTATCGTAGTACAGGTTCTCGGCGAACTTGGGCAGCTGGCCGGTGCCATAGAGACATTCGCGCCGCACCACATAGGGCGGGTAGATCTCGGTATAGCCGTGATGTTGGGTGTGCACGTCGAGCATAAAGGCGATCAGCGCGCGCTGCAGGCGGGCGCCGGCCCCCTTGAGCAGGTAAAAGCGCGTGCCCGAAATCTTGACGCCGCGCTCGAAATCGAGGATCCCCAGCGCCTCCCCCAGGTCCCAGTGGGGCAGGGGCTCGAAATCGAAGGTGGGCAGGTCGGTGGCCTGGCGCAAGATCACATTCTGGCTCTCGTCGGGCCCCACGGGCACGCTGGGATCGGGCATGTTGGGCACCTCGAGCAGGGCGCGATCGAGCCGCTCTTGTACCGGCTGGAGGTCGGCCTCCAGGGCCTTGATGCGGTCGCCCACCTGGCGCATCTCTTCGATGGCCCGCTGCTTTTCCCCCTTGTCCGCGATCTTGGGGACATCTTTGGACACGGCATTGCGCCGCGCGCGCAGAGCCTCGATCTCACCGAGCATGCTGCGGCGCTGCTCGTCCAAAGAGAGAATCTCGTCGATGGGCGCTGTGGTGTTCAGGTCGCGGATCGCCTGCCGCACCTCGTCCGCGTGTTCGCGTATAAAGGCTAGTTCAAGCATGTCAACCTCCTGTGTGAGGGCCTGTCCTATGCCCAGCCCTTTGGCTTGGCCATTGGCCGGGCGTTGGGCTTGGCCAAACAAAAAGCGCCGCTCATCCGTGAGGACGAGAGGCGCTGGGTTCTCGTGGTGCCACCTACGTTCGTTACGCGCAGGGCGCGTAACCTCTGTGCCCCGCTGGGGGGCATGGCTCTGTAACGGGAGCGCCCGGTCTCACTTATCGGCGCGCTGCGCGCGCCACGCGAGGGCCTGTTCGTGAGCCGCTCGAGAGTGGATTTCATCGCCCGCCCCCGCCACCTTTCCAGCGCCGGTGGCTCTCTGGAGGGTGCGACTGCGATTACTTGCTCTGTCTACGCGATTCTGCTGTTCGATTGATCGAATTATATCATCTCCCAAGGTAAACGTCAAACGTCACAGGCATTCTGGCATGTCGGTGCCAACTACGCTATTGCGTCGTCCCGAGTACCCCATGGCGCGGGTGTGTCATCTGGGGCCGAATGACGTTCCCGTACGGCAATTTGCCCAAATTGCCTTCCCTGGCAGACGTCATGGGTATCCTGTAGCGCAAGTTTTTCCTAACTTGCGGCCCATGTCATGGGTAGTGACAGTTCTGTACCGCGATTTTCCCAAATCGCGGCCTATGTCATGGGTCAGGGTACTCCCGAAGGATCTCCGTTGGCGCATGCGAGACCCTTCGGGATGAGTACACCCCTCAGGATGACCGCGATGCGGCCCGTTTGGTCTCTTGATACCGCGCTGGGCATTCTGGTTCATTCTTCGAGGTAGCAGGCGCTCGCTGGGCTTTTGTAGTACAATCTGGCGCGGCAGGCAGAACATTAGAGAATAAGGAGATATGGAGATGGAACATCGCTTTCAGCCGACTCGCTATTATACGACGATGGGCGGCCACGAGCCCGTTCTGCGCGTTCGAGATGGGGATACCCTCATCACCACCACCGTGGACGCGCGGGGCCACGATGCATCCGGCGCGCAGGTGACGCCGCGAGGCAACCCGCAGACGGGCCCCTTTTACGTAGAGGGCGCCGCCCCGGGCGATACGCTGGCCGTGCAACTGGAGCGCATCACGCCCAACCGCGAGCATGGCTGGAACAGCACGGTCGTGGCGGCGCACGTGGTTGACCCGGGGTACGCGGGGCAACTGCCGGAGGGGCTGCTGGCCGATTGGCGCGTGGACGTGCAGCGCAGCGTGGCCACCCTGGTCGAGCCTGCGACCAAACTGGGTTCGTTCAGCGTACCCATCCGGCCGATGTTGGGCTGTTTCGGCGTGGCCCCCAAGGGCGGGCAGGCCCTGGGCACCGGCACCTCCGCCGAGAACGGCGGGAACATGGATTACCGCGGCTTTTGCGTGGGCGCCACGGCCTATTTCCCGGTCTTTGTAGAGGGCGCCCTTTTCTCCCTGGGCGATGGTCACGCGCAGCAGGCGGATGGCGAGATCCTGGGGTCCAGCATCGAGATCTCCATGGACGTGCAGGTGACGCTGCGCGT
>CAYQDH010000140.1:0-2489 GCA_964416075.1 uncultured Anaerolineales bacterium
CGTGGCGCCAGGATGCCGTCACCCTGGATAGCGCGCAGATCGCGGCCAAAGAAGACAAGCTCAAGACCACCTTCTTTGGCCTCTACGACCCCGCCGTGAGCCAGCACGTCATCGACACCTTGGACTTTGAGGCGGAGCTGATCGCCGACACCATCGCCTACTTTTGCCATGTGGTCAAGGACGAAACGAACGGGGAGGCCTTTACCGGCGCGTTCTACGGCTATATCACCGGCGCCGACGACAGGGGCTATTGTGCCACGCACAGCCTACTGCACTGCCCCGATCTCGATTTCCTCACCTCGCCATCGGCCTACGGCTTTCGCGAGCCGGGCTGCGGCTACAGCACCTATCGCACCACCACCCGCTCGGTGCAATTGCATGGCAAGCTATGGTGGGACGAGAACGACTACTATACCTACCTAACCCCAGAATGGAAGTGGGTGGAGGGCTGGACCGGCCCACGCGATTACCCCACCACCGAGACGCAGCAACTGCGCCAGCTCTCCTGCCAGATCGCCCACGCCTCGGCCGGCTGGTGGTTCGACATGGAGGGCGGCTGGTTCGATTCGCCCGAGGCCATGCAGATGATCTCCCGGCTGAACGACATCGCCGAGCGCAGTACCCAGGTCGACCGTAGCTCGGTGGCTGAGGTAGCCGTGGTGGTCGACGAAAAGAGCCTCCTGTACCTCGGCTCCGGCGGGGACCTGTATCGCCCCCTGATCATGGACCAGCGCATGTTGTGCGGCCGCATGGGCGCACCAGTCGACTGGATCCTCATGGACGACCTGGATGAGGCGCCGCCCTACCGGATGTATATCTTCCTGGACGCATTTCGGGTCACCGACGAGCAGAGGGCAGCCATCGGTCGCCTGGCCAGCCGGGGCGCCCAAGCCCTGGTCTGGGTCTATGCGCCCGGCCTGCTCGGCGAGACGGTGGATGTCGACCGCTGTGCGCAGCTGACGGGCCTCAAGCTGGGCCTGCTCCGGGACAAGGGCCCCCTGCAAGTGGAGGTTGGCGACGCTGCAACTAGACTCCTGCCTGGCCTCGCTGGTGGGCTGCGCTATGGCGCCGAGAACAAGATCGGCCCCGTGCTCTATGGCGCTGACCCGCAAGCCGAGGTGTTGGGCGAGCTGTATGGCTATGGCCAGCCAGGGCTGATCTACAAAAAGGTCGATGGCGTGGACGTCTACTATTCCGCGGCCCCCAGGCTGCCCGAGCAGCTATTGCGCGGCATGGCCATGCGGGCCGGCGTGCACATCTACGATTCACAGGATGACGGCCTGTATATCAATCGCTCCTTCATCGGCCTGCACACGGCTAGGGCGGGGCGCCGAACGCTGTACCTGGCGGCGCCCACCACGTTGTACGATGTGTACCGCGACGAGGTGATCGCTCGCGATGCCAGGCAGGTGGAACTGGAGCTGCCAGCGCGCTATTCCGCCCTCTACTTTCGCGGCACTCGTGAGGTTTGGCAAGCACTAAGCGAGGGGCAAGGGGCTAGCGCCCTTTCTTGCCAGGATCAGGCGAACGACTACTCTGCAAGGTAGCAGATTGCGAGCTATTCATTACCATCAAGAAAGGCGAATATCATGGATAGGATCCCGTTAGCGATCGTCGGTTGTGGGGGGATGGGCGGACGCCACCTCCTGGGCCTCAAGGAGTTGTACGACAGCGGCATGTGCAATGTCGAGCTGGTGGCGGCCTGCGATATCCGCCGCGACAATGCCGAATACCTGGCCGGCGAGGCGGAAAAGCTCTTGGGCCAGCGCCCCGGCGTCTACAGTGACATGGCCGAGATGGTTCGTGCCCTGCCCAACCTGCAGGCTGTGGACATCACCACCGACGGCGGATCACATCATCGCGTCGCCTGCGCCGCGTTCGACCTTGGCCTGCATGTGCTGGTGGAAAAGCCGATGGGCATCACGGTGCATGCCTGCAACCTCATCTTGGACGCACAAAAGCGCGCTGGCAAGGTGCTCAGCGTGGCCGAAAACTACCGTCGCGACCCCATGAGCCGGCTCACCCGGGCGCTCCTCGATGCGGGGGCTATCGGCACACCCTACCTGTTCATGGACCTCAGCTCCGGCGCGGGCAACACCATCGTCATCACCCCCTGGCGGCATCAGAAAAACACCGGCGGCATGCTCCTGGATGGTGGGGTGCACAACGCCGATATGATGATCTACTACATGGGCGATGTGCAGCAGGTGTTCGCCAAGATTCAGCTGCGCGAAAAGAAACGCTACAAGCCACAGGGGAGCGGCGGGGTATCCGGCTTTTACGCTCATTGGCAGGCCGAGATGCCCGATGTGATCGATGCCACGGCAGAGGATCTCATGGTGTCGGTCATCGATTTCACCAGTGGCACCGTAGGACAGCTGACGGAAAGCTATGCGGGCCACGGCCAGGGCTATGGCCATCGCGGCATCTATGGCAGCAAGGGCTCCTTGCGTCCCGGCGGCACGCGTAACGGCGCATCCCCGGTGCTC
>CAYQDH010000140.1:2499-11261 GCA_964416075.1 uncultured Anaerolineales bacterium
CTGGACCCCAAGACCGAGATCACGGGCGAGGCGCTGCTCGAGCTGGCGCCGGACTATCACCTGGACAAGATCACGGCGCACCTGTTTGGCGCCGAACGCCCGGCTTCGTACAGCGTCCCCTTCCCCGCGGCCGATCGCAAGCTGCTGGCTATCGAGTACTATGAGTTCGGCGATTGCATCGCCACCGGCGCCACGCCCGAGGTGGACGGCTTGATGGGCCGCCGAGCCGTATCCCTGTGCTATGCCACCTTTGAATCCAGCGTCCTCAATCGCCCCGTGACGCTCGACGAGCTCGAAGCGGAAACGACGGGGGCCTACGAGGCTGACGTCAACGCTTTCTGGAAGATCTGATTTGCAAAAGCGGGAGCCGTGAGCGATCGTGCTCCCGCCTCACTTATCATACTTGGGAGATACATAGTGGAATACCGTCGTCTGGGAAGAACGGAGCTTCAGGTATCCTTGTTGGGCGTGGGAGGAGGATACCTGATGCTCCTGGACCAACAAGAAGGCACACGCCTCTACGAGCGCGCATGGGACCTGGGGGTAAACTACTTTGACGGCCGCTACGGCGATAGCAGCATCAAGGTAGCGCCCGTCATCAAGCGTGGCCGCGAGCGCTGTGTGGTGGTCTCCAAGACCCAGGATCGCAGCAAAGAACAGGCCATCGAACGGGTCGATGAGGACCTGCGTGAGCTAGATACCGACTATATCGATATCTACTATCTGCGCACCTACAACCACGACATGCTCAAGGAGCATTTGGCACCCGGCGGCTCGATGGAGGGCCTCCTGGAGGCCAAGGAAAAGGGCAAGATACGATTTATCGGCCTAGCCGGGCACAGCGACCTGACGGCGCTGGCCGCAGGCATCGAGACGGGCCTGGTCGACGCGGTGATCTTTCCCCTGAACATCGTCCGCCGAGATGCCCTGGATCTGCTCATCCCCACCGCGCTCAAGCACGACGTGGGTATTGTGATCATGAAGCCGGTCAACGTGGGCCTGGTCCCCGCGCCTATCGCCTTGGCCTGGCTGGCCAACCAGCCCATCCACACCATGGTGCCCGGCGTGAGCACGATCGAGCACCTGGAGATGGACGTGGCCGCTGTAGAGCGCAACCCCATGGCCCTGACACCTGAGGAGGAAGCCGCGGTGGAGCGCGCCCGGCAGGAAGCGGACCGCATCAGTTGCCGCATCTGTGACAGGGTCTGCCAGCCGCTCTGCGAAGCCAAGATACCCCTCGATTGGTTCCTTTATCACGACGTGTACTATAACCAGTACCTGAACCTAGGCTTGGAACAACTGCTCGAGATGCCTCTGACGCCGTGGTTCAAGGCCTCTATCGAGGGCCATTTCGCCCGGCGGCTGGCCATGGTCCAATCCTGCACCCATTGTGGCAAGTGCGAGCAGGCTTGCCCGCACCATATTCGGATCATGGATCTGTTCGAAAAGATGTTGGAGGATCACAAGACCATCATCGACGCCGTGCATGCAAAAGGCTGGACAGAGACCTACAAGGACGCCGCACCGCCCTTCCAGCCGCCTAGAAAGCGAGGAGGACAGAAATGACCCAGGTGGACATCCCGCTCATCGATATCCATACGCACATCGGCGCGCTGCCCGGCGCCGTAGGCGACATCTACCACGCAAAAGACCTTGTCTACATCGCCGAGCACGAGGGCGCCCGCTTTATGCTGGCCTCTTCGGCCTCGGTAACCACCATCGGGCGGGCATACGGGATGGCCCAAGCCGTCGACATGGTGCGCCGCTACGGCGACCGCCTCGGGGGCATGTTGTGGATCAACCCGCACGATCCCTCCTGGCGCGACGATGTGCCGCAGGCAGTGGAGAACGGCTTCTATGGCATCAAGATCCACCCTCAACTGGATAGCTATATGGTCACTCGCGAGGCTCTGGATGAGATATTCGCCTGTGCTCGCGAGCACCACTGGCCCATCCTCACGCATACCGGCCAGGACCGCAGCCCCATTTCCGCCCTGTGCTATGCTCCACTCATCCAGGCGTACCCAGACGTCGTCCTGATCCTGGCGCACTTGAGCCTGGAGGCGATCCCTCTGGCCAAGCGCCACGAAAACGTCTATGTGGATACCACGTACATGGATGCGATGCGTGTCGAGCTGGGAGTCGATGCCTTGGGACCGACCAAGATCCTGTTCGGCTCCGACGCCTGCGAGGGTTTCGAGGTAGGTCGTGTGCCGGGGCGAGAGCGCCCTCGGCGCAGCTATTCCGGCATCATCCAGGGATTTCGCGAGCGAGGCATCTCTGAGGCGGCATTGCAGCAGATTTGTCACGACAATGCGCGCTCGATCTTTGGCATCGACAAATAGCGGTTCGGCCCGCGCTGCTCAAGATAGCAAGCCGGAGGCTCGCCCTACAGCTCGTGCTGTACGACAAGCCTCCGGCTTGTTCTCCTGGTCATCTCTTCCACACCAGAGCTTTGTCATTGTCACGATTATGTCATTCTGAGCGGAGCGAAGAATCCCCGTTTGCCATAGCGGAGACCCTTCCTTAGGCCCACGAAGCGTGGGCACAGTCAGAGCCTGCCCTGAGTTGCGCTCGCTGCGAACGCCTAGCGAAGGGGTGACAACCATGGCGACTTGAACAAAGCCCTGCTTCCACACAGCCGGACTTGATTTTGTGCGCACTTGGCGTATGCTGTAGCTGAAATCAGACCTCCAGCTCTAAAGGAACGCAGCCCATGTCTATGCACACGATCCCGTTTGGCCTGTGGCCCAGTCCCCTATCGCCGGCCCACCTTGCCTCGAGTGTCCGCCTCAGCGACCTGGCCTGGGATAGCGACGGCCAGACGCTGCTCTGGCTAGAGGGACGCTCCGATCGTGGCGTCCTGGTTTGCTCCCGCCTGGACGGCGACGCTCCCCGCCACCTGACTACCGAGCTTTCGGTGCGGGCAAGGGTGGGCTATGGGGGGGGCGATATCGCCGCCTCTCACGGTCATGCCTATTTCGTCTCCGGCGGTCGCATCTACCGCCAGCCATTGAGCGAGGGCAGCGCCCGGGCCATCACGCCGGCCTTCGGGGATGGCAAGGTGGACGGGGCTGCCGATCCCAGCGTTTCCCCAAATGGTTGCTGGATTCTGTATGTGCATAGCTACGAGGGCCAGGACTGCCTGGCTATTGTCGATAGTGAGGGCCACGCCTGGCCCCAGAGACTGGTCTGCGGCGCCGACTTTTACATGCAGCCAGCGTGGCATCCGGGGGGTGAGCAGATCGCCTGGGTTTCGTGGGACCATCCCAATATGCCCTGGGATGACAGCATCCTGCACCTGGCCACTCTGTCCTATTCCGGCGGGGTTCCCGTCGTAGTCGGCTCGCGCGTGCTGGCTGGTGGTAAGGACACGGCCTTCTTTCAGCCCGAGTTCTCGCCTGACGGGCGATATCTCTCGTATGTTTCGGACGCGAATGGCTGGAGCAACCTGTATCTGTACGATCTCAGCCACGAGACCCACCTGCCGCTGGTGATTACCGAGGCAGAGCTCGCGCCCGCCGCCTGGGCCCAAGGCATGCGCGCCTATGCCTGGGCCCCCGACAGCGCGACGATCTACTATGTGCGCAGCGAGTCAGGCTCCCCCAGGCTCGAGTCCGTAGACCTGGCTACGCGCGTCACCAGGCCCGTGGCCCCGATGGCCGAGTATCGTGATGTGGGCCAGATCGCTGTATCCAGCGCCGGCAGGATCGCTGCCATCGCCTCCGGCCCCCGCATCCCGCCGCGCATTGTGGCTTGTGATAGCCCCACCGCGCACCCCAGAATTCTGGCGCGCAGCGAGGGGGAAATGATCCCGCTTGCGCTGCTAAGCGAGCCCGAGCCGGTCGTTTGGCAGACGAACGAGGGAGACGAGGTATACGGCCTCTACTATGCCCCCCTCAGCGGCCGATTCGAGAGCACAGGCAAGCCCCCCTTGATCGTTTCGGTCCATGGCGGGCCCACCGGTCAGGCCGTGGCGGGGTACTCCGCTCGCACGCAGTTCTTTACCACGCGGGGATACGCTGTGCTGGATGTTAACTATCGGGGCAGCAGCGGCTACGGTCGCGCCTATCGCCGCGCCCTGTGTGGGCAGTGGGGCATCTATGATGCCGACGACGCCGTCAGCGGCGCTCGCTACCTGGCCAACCAGGGGCTGGTCGATGCCAGCAAGATGGTGGTGATGGGTGGCAGCGCTGGCGGCTATACCGTGCTGCAATGTCTCATCCGTTATCCGGGCGTCTTCAAGGCAGGCCTTTGCCTGTATGGAGTAACAAACCTCTTTACCCTTGCCTCTGACACACACAAGCTCGAGCAGCACTATCTGGATTCCATGATCGGCCCCCTGCCCGAGACAGCGCAGCAGTACCGAGACCGCTCACCCATTTTCCATGCTGAGCGCATTCAAGATCCGGTAGCCATCTTTCAGGGGCAGGAAGACCGGGTGGTGCCCATGGATCAGGCCGAGACCATCGTGGCCGCCCTTGCACGCAGCGGCGTACCCCACGAGTATCATCTCTACCCAGGCGAGGGCCACGGTTGGCGCAAGGCAGAGACCATCCAGGCTTTCTACAAGGCTGTTCAGAGTTTTCTGCAACAGTATGTGCTGTTTGCCTGATTATTGAGGCGGTCATGAATTTCGTCAGCTCACTCCAAGAAGCTACGCTTGAGAACCTGGCCGAGTGTGGTGGCAAGGCTGCCTATCTCGGCGAGGCCCTCCGCCTAGGCTGCAATGTGCCAGACGGGATCGTGCTTTCGACAGAGCTATACCGTCGATTCATGTGGCAGAGAGGCCTGCAAGGCGAGGTTGCGTCGATTTTCGCCACGATGCAACCCACCACCATGTCGCACTTTCTCGCCGCAGAGTGGGCTATCCAGGAGGCCTTCAAAGTACGCCGCATCCCTGATGAAGTACTGGAGGCCATCCGGGACGCTTGGCGGGCGATGGGGGGCATCCCCATCGTGGTGCGGGCCTCGGCCACGAATGAGGGCAGCCCGCGGCAGAGCTTTGTGGGGCAGCATTGGTCTTGCCTCGATTGCCCGACGGAGGAGGCGGCCATCAAGAGCGTGATGCGCTGCTGGATGTCGCTGTTCGATGCCAAGGCCCTTTCCTATGCCTATCACTTTGGTATTAATCTCCTCAACTCTTCCATGGCTGTGCTCTTTCAGCGCAAGATCGAGCCCACTTCCCGGGGCGCTCTCTTCACCGTCGATCCCATCAGCGGCAATCCCGATGTGTTCGTCCTCGAGATTAGCGATGGTCCGCGTAAGGGGGTGCATCGCCTGGACCCCTACCAGCGCCAGCCCGGCGAGCCGAGCACCTGGACCCAGTTGCGCTATTACGGCATGCTCCTGGACGAGCATCACCTGGCATACCAGGCCATCGAATTCGCGACGGTGAACGAGAGAGCCTATGTGCTGCGCGTGCGTCCCGCCACACGGATCCCACGCTACCTGCCCGTGTCCCCGGGCGAAATCGCCCAGGGTGAAGGTCCTCCGAAATTGGTCCACCCCAGCGACACCACCCCTCGGGCGCTGAGACCTTACTCCTGGTACCATCGCAGCCGGTGGCCCAGGCTCAATGTCGCCTACTTTCGTGGTGCACACCGTCTCTTTGTGCCCTATAGCGGCCGAGACGAATACTATGTCCGGGGCTACCTTTACGCACGATGGCGCCAGCAAAGCATATCGCTCTCCGAAGGCCAGCGTAGCACCGTCGCCTATGTCCTGTTAAGCCTTAGACGCCTGCGCGCCGCGCAGGATCTGGATCGCGAGTTCAGCGCGCTCTACAAGGACCAGCGCCGCCGGCTCGACGAGGTCAACCGCCTGGAATTGCCACACCTGCCAGATGAGGAACTCTCTCGCATCCTGCAAGAGGTCATGTCCATCAGCGAAGCCTTTTATGCGCAGCGCGGCCACCTCGGGGAGGTGGATAGAGCCCTGATGGATCTTCTGACGCGGCTTCATCGCTCGTGGGTGGGGGATGCAGCCGATCTACGGAAATTGCTGGAGGCAGGCGAGAACCATCGCATGCGCTTTGACGTGGAACTGTGCGAACTGGCGCGTGCGCCCCTAGCCCGGGAAGAGGATCGGGAGACGGCCTTCCGGGTCTTGTTCCACCAGTATCGCCACTTGTTCCTGCGAGGTGCGCCAGTTACCGAGGAACAGGATATTTGCACCCTACAAGAAGATGAAGCGGAGGCGCAGGCAGCATGGCGTACCCGCAAGGACAGCCCTGGAAAAGGGCCTTGCGATGACCGTGAGGGCATGGCCCAAGAGCAGGATGACGCTGAGCGTAAAGCGATGGCGCGAGTGGGACCTTTGCGCGCTCCACTCTTCCGACACGTTCTGCAATTGGCACGACGATATGCCCCGCTGCACCTGGATCGAGATGAGCCGGTCCTTCTATCGTGGATCCTGGAGCGAGACATCGTGCGTGACGTCGGACGACGACTAAAGGAGCAGCGTCTGGGCCGATCCACCGATGATAGCTCGTTGCTGACCTATCGTGAGATGATCGACTGGCTAGAGCATAGGATGACCCGTGACAGTATCGTGCATCTGCTTATGGAGCGCCGTGACCTCTATCGTCACTGGTGGCGCTATGCCCCGCCCGAGACACTCGAGGAGGAAGGCGCCACGGGATCGCCTGTCGAGCCTACCGCAGCAGCGGATTCCTCGGAAGGCAAGGAGCTCTCGGGTTTGGCTGTGTCTCCAGGGGTGGGGCAGGGCCGAGCCCATCGGATCTATGCCCTGGGTGAAATGAGCAATGTTTTGCCCGGCGAGGTGCTCATCTTGCGCGAGCCTCTCTTCGAGTTTAGCCCTCTGTTCGGTATCATCTCGGCTGTCGTGTCGGAAACGGGGGGCCTGCTCGACCATGCCGCCGTCCTGGCCAGGGAATACGGTGTGCCGGCTGTCTTTGGTGTCACGGGAGCTATGGCGATGATCGAAAACGGCGAGCAGGTGCGAGTCGATGCCCTTCGAGGTGTTGTCACCCGCTACCGTGTTGAATCAGACTGGGAACTATTGTAGAATGATGTAACCTTCTTAGATAGACTCGATTGTTTATCGAGAAGGTGAAGAGAACCGCCTGTGGGGGTGCTGGGGCACAGGCGGTTCTTACATGAGGAGGTGGACCGATGTCCGATGTACTTCGTCCCTTCGCCCTGTGCGACGTCAGGCTGCTCCCCGGGATCTTGAGCGAGCGCTTTGACCTCAATCGCCGGTACGTGATGAGCCTGCACAACGAGAACCTCCTGCAGAATTTCTATCTTCAGGCTGGACTCTGGGGCCCTCCGCGCAAGCCGGAGGGCTGCCACTGGGGCTGGGAATCGCCCACGTCGGAGGTGCGAGGTCACTTTCTGGGGCATTGGTTATCCGCTGCCGCGCGCATCTATTGCGTTACGGGCGACATGGAGGCCAAAGCCAAGGCGGACCACATCGTGGCCGAGCTAGCCCGTTGCCAGCACGAGAACGGCGGCGAATGGGCAGGCTCCATACCCCCTACCTACCTGGATTGGGTCGCCAGAGGCAAACGTGTGTGGGCGCCACAGTACACCATACACAAGACATTGATGGGCCTGTACGACATGTACGCCCTTGCCGGGAACGAGCAAGCCCTGGATATCCTTTCAGCGTGGGCCCGCTGGTTCCATCGTTGGACCACCCCCCTGAGCCGGCAGCACATGGACGACATCCTGGATGTAGAAACGGGAGGGATGCTCGAGGCGTGGGCCAACCTCTATGGCGCCACCCGCCAACAGGAGCACCTGGATCTCGTCTACCGCTACGACCGCCCGCGCCTGTTTGACAAGCTGCTGGCGGGCGAGGATCCCTTGACGAACCGCCATGCCAATACCACGATCCCCGAGGTTCAGGGCGCCGCCAGAGCCTGGGAGGTGACGGGAGAGAGACGCTGGCGGGAGATCGTGGAGGCCTATTGGCGCCTGGCGGTGACGGACAGGGGCGCCTATTGCACGGGCGGGCAGACGTGTGGGGAGATATGGACCCCGCCGTTTGAGCTTGCCGCGCGCTTGGGTGACAAGAACCAGGAGCACTGCACCGTCTACAATATGATGCGCCTCGCCGAGTACCTCTTGCGTTGGACAGGGGATATGGCGTACGCCGATTACTGGGAGCGCAACTTGTATAACGGCATACTCGCCCAACAACATCCCCAGACGGGCATGATCTCCTATTTCCTGCCCCTGGAGGCAGGTGCACTCAAAAAGTGGGGCACCCCCACCGATGACTTTTGGTGCTGTCACGGCTCGCTGGTCCAGGCGCATCCTCTCCATGGCAGCACCACGTATTACCAGGATGACGAGGGATTGGTGTTATGCCAGTTCGTCCCCAGCGAGCTGACATGGCAACGAGCCGATGGCAGCGTAAAGGTCACCCTCACGCAGGACACGCAGACGGAGCTCGTGCGCCGTCCTTCGGCGCTAGCCTTCGACTTACACATCGAGTCGTCTACACCTGCCGAGTTCGCGATCAAGATCAGGCTGCCCTGGTGGCTCGCCAGTGCGCCCGCCATCTCGGTCGACGGGGAATCGCCATCGCTTGCTGGCGATGATGGGCACTCTCGTGTCTTGAGACGCCTGTGGAGCTCGAACCGGGTGAAGATAGTCCTGCCCAAGCGCGTGGCTACCTGTCCCCTACCCGATCAGCGCGACATGGTAGCCTTTATGGATGGACCTGTGGTGCTGGCGGGGTTGTGCGATGGGGAAAGGCCACTCTATGGCGATCCGGCGCACCCCGACAAG
>CAYQDH010000141.1:0-11155 GCA_964416075.1 uncultured Anaerolineales bacterium
GCCGCGGGTGCAGCGGTGGGCAATGCTTTGCGGGCGCAGGCGGCGAGTGCGGCGGCACTCATCAAACCTGCGAGTTGCAGAAATCTCCTGCGAGAGCACGTTTGTGACATCTTGGTATTCTCCTCTGTTCATTGGGCGAATGACGTGACCGAGAACACAAGGCTCAGATTAGTGCGATGGAATACGCGATCACCTCCCTCCTGGCATGCATTCGGGTCAAGGTCGGGTGACGCACCCTTGATGTCCCAATCATAACCGATAGATGTCCCGATAGCAAGTCATCCAGACGCGCGCGACCCTGCCATGAACCTGGCCACAAGCGCCCCGCCAACGTGTGGACCGGCAAGAGTTGACGAACGCGATCTGGCACCCCTGGCACCCCGATCTGCCGATTGAATGGCTGGCGGCCTATGGCGATATTCGATAGGTTCTTGCCTCATCGTACATGGCCAGGATGTTTGCCACAGGCACATCGGGTTGGATGTTGTGCACGGCTCCCAACACATAGCCGCCCCCTTGGCCCAAGTCGCCGATGCGGCGGCGCGTCTCAGCGCGCACCTCCTCTTCAGTACCCGACGGAAGCACCCGCTGCGTATCCACACCACCCCAGAAGGAAAGCCTGTCGCCCCAGCGTGCTTTCAGCGTCGCGGGGTCCATCCCTCGCGCCGCAACCTGCACCGGGTGCAGCACATCCACCCCGATCTCCACCATGTCGTCCATAATGTCGATGAGCGAGCCGCAACTGTGGAACAATAGCTTGGCCGGGGAAAGGTCGTGCAGCAACTGAAAGTACTTTTTGTGGCGGGGCTTGATCAATTCACGATAGGCTTGCGGCGCGATCATCAGGCCATTCTGCATCCCCAGGTCATCCGAGGCGAGCAGGATGTCCACCTCCGAGCCCACCTCGCGCAGGATCACCTCGCAGATGGCCAGGTTTACCTCCAGGATCGAATCGAAAAGCGCACCCAATAGCTTGCGATCGGCGGCGAAATCGGCGAACCAATCCTCGAACCCGCGCAGGTACTGGCTGCGATGCACAAAGGCGCTGGGCAGGTTCAAAACCGCTGCGCAGTCGGTCTCGCGCCGGATGAAGGCCAGCCGCTCGCGCACGCCCTGCAGGCGCACCGGGTCGTAGGGGTCCGGCTTGGGATATTGGGCGATGTCTTGCAGGGTGATCTCGCCCGCCAGAGGAAAACGCACCTGGTCATAATAGAACGAGCCCTCGGGCTGCACGCGCTCCACACCCCATTCGTCGCGATAACGGTTCCCCGGAAGGAATACGTCGGGCTGGTTGGGCGGAAAGACCCCTCGGGTGTCGATATCCAGTGCGCGCAGGATGCGCTCATCCACATCGACCACCCGCATCATGCGGCTGGTCAAGCTATCCCTAGCCTGGACGCCAAAGTGGTCCTTGAGCCGAGCATAGCCTTCCACCACAATGCTCGAGTCGATCGTGCCTCCCAGGTCCATGGGCACGCGATCCGGTTGCTGGTGATTGAGCGCGGCCATCACGCGCTCACGATGAGTCATGGCTGCCATGGCACACCTCCTCTATCGTGCAGACGTTTGGAGACCTCGAATGGGTACAAGGGTAGCACAATGCGAGGATTCGGCCAACCGTGGCACCGGCCCAGAAGGTGCCGCGATAGCCCCGTTCCCCCCAATGGCAGCTTGCCTGGGGGCGGCGGGATCGGGTATCATGAGTCCGTTGGAACATGCGATACATCTGGGGAGGTGCGCAGTGAAGATCACGGCAATCGAGACATTCAAGATCTTTGTGCCCTGGAAAGAGAGCCTCAAGGACCCTATGCGCCGCTGGCGGGCCATGGCGGGCACCACACCCGAAGAAGAGGATGCGTACGTCATCATCCGCATGCTCACCGACGAGGGGCTGGTGGGCCTGGGAGAAGGTGGCCGCTCCCTATGCGATGCTGAGCGTGAAGGGCGGCGTTTCATCGGTCAGAATCCCATGGACCTGTCGCTTTACGATCTACATCCACCCTTTCTGCACGCCTGTGTGGACCTGGTGGGGCAGGCGCTGGGCGTGCCGGCGTGCCGGGTCCTTGGGGGCCGTTACCGCGAGCAGGTGGGCGTGGCCTATTGGTCGCCCTACTTGCCTCCCGCGGAGACGGCACGCCATGCCGAAGAGGGGGCGGCGCTCGGCTTTACCTTGCACAAGATCAAGGCTCGGCCCTGGGATGCCGTCGGGCAGGTACGGGCCATCAGTGCCGCCGTCGGTCACGATTATGGGGTACGCATCGATCCCAACGAGACCTTTGAGCTGCCCGCAACGACAGCACGCATCGCCACTGCCCTGCGCGATGAGGCGGTGGAATGCCTGGAAGACCCTGTGCCCAAAGCACGCCCGGAATGGTGGGCCCTCTTGAGGCAAAAAAGCGAGATCCCCCTGGCTCTACACTCCAGGGATGGGCGGCTGATCATGGAGATGGCGCGGTGGGGCGGGATCGACTATGTGAACGTGGGCGGCTCGCCCAATGTCTGTCGTGCCGCTGCTGCTGTGGCTGAGGCGGCCGGCTGCCCCGTGTGGGTGCAGTTCGAGGGGCACTGCTTGGATATCGCCGCTGCATTCGATATTCACATGGCCGCGTCGATTCCCAACGCCACTCTGCCCTCGGATATCCTGCCTTTCTTGCGCGAGGCATCCATCGCACGCGAGCCATTGACCTTGCGCGATGGCTATTATGCTGTGCCCACCGCGCCGGGCCTGGGCATCACGCTCGATGAAAAGGCGGTGGCCAAGTATCGCATCGCCTAGGCTTGCCTTAGCCTGGCCCAGGTCAAGCCCAGGCCATTACAACTGGACCGGCCCATGATACGTATGGTATATGAGGCAGTTTGTGCCTGCTCAATGCTATGCCAGGAAAGGGAGATCATATCATGCGTAACCTCTATGGCCTTTTCTATGTCCTGCGACCCTATGAAAGGGGCATCCAGGAGACTCTAGGTAAATACAGCCGTTTCATCATGCCCGGGTTTGGGTTGCAGATTCCCTTTGTGCAGATGGTCCGCGTGCGCGATGTGCGCGAGCACACCATGGATATCGAGCCCCAGTCGGTCATCACCAAGGACAATGTGGAGATTCAGGTGGACGGTGTCATGTGGGTGCGCCCCGCCCCTGATGAAGACTCGATCAAACGCACCTTCTATAACATCGACAACTGGAAGCGCGCCGTGGTACAACTGGCGATGACCAACCTGCGCCAGGAGTTCGGCAACCTGACCCTCGACGAGAGCCTGGTGGCCCGTGAGACGATCGCCGATACCCTCACCGGGGTCCTGAGCAAGTATGCCGAGGAATGGGGCCTGGCTGTGAGCAAGGTAGAGATTCGCCTTATCGACCCACCTGAGGATATCAAGAAGGCCATGCACAAGCAAAAGACGGCCGAACAAGAACGACGCTCCATGCGTCTTCTGGCCACGGGCGAATTCGAGGCTGCCGAGCAGCAAAAGCTGGCTGTGATGCAGCGCGCCGAGGGCGATCGCGAGGCGGCGATCATGGTGGCCGAGGGCCGGGCGCAGGCCATCCGCCTGGTCAACGAGGCGGCAGAGCAGTATTTCAAGGGCAACGCACAATTGCTCAAGCAGATCGAGATGACCGAGACGGCCCTGCGCGACAACTCCAAGATCGTCATCACCGAGCGAGGCATCTCGCCTACGCTGCTGCTGGGCTCGCTGCCCGTCTCTATCGAGTCGAGTGAGAAAAAATCAGAGTGAGCTAGCTCCTGGGCGGGCATCTTTGCTTTCGCCGGGGGCGCAGGTGCTGTGCAGAGCCATGCCGGCCCGTTCCCATGTGAAATGCGGGCTTGAGCCGAGCTCTCTGCAGTGCTACAATTAGAGATAGGATATCCTCTAAAGGAGATTTGGTGACCGATCATAGCAAGCCCGAGAGCGCCGGCCATCCACGGACCACATCGCTTCCCTGGCGCGGCACCTTGCTCGTGGGTGGGGCTCTGATTGCGACTCTGGCCTGGATCTCTCTCAGCACAGTGCAGACGAGCACACGGTTGCGTTGGACCTATTCGGCCATCGCCCTGGGACTCGGACTTGCGCTCGTGGGGCTCCTGCTCATCTTGCGGCAGCGGCGCCAGGCCATGCGTGGACTGGATCCTGCCCTGGCCGATGGTCGTCGAGTCTACCTGGCGCCCTCACTGGCGGCTTTGGTCTTGTTGTCCTTTGTGGTATCTCTCTTACCTTTGCCTCGCTCCCTGGCCTGGCTGGGCACCCTGTTGCCCATCCTGTTGCTCGCGCTGGGTGTGTGGCTTGCTGTACATCTGCTGCGCTCCGTTCCGCCCCAGGCGTATACCCACGCGCAGCGTGCCTATCATGAGGGCCAACTCAATGAGGCCTTGTCCGGCTTGCGTGCTCTCCAGGATCAGCAGCCGGACTATTATCCTGCGCTACACTTGCAGACCGTCATCCATCGCCAGCAGAATGATTGTCAGGCTGCCTACAAGGACGCGGAAAAGTTGATCGGCTTGCGTCCCGATCTGTATTACGGCTATGCTGAGATGGGGTTGACCCTGTTGGAAGATGGACAGCCGCTGCGTGCTGGCGAGCCCTTGCGCCGCGCCACCGAGCTGGCCCCTGCCCTGCCCGAAGGACATCTGAACTTGGGCCTGGCCCGTTTGGAAGCGGAGGACTATGGCGGTGCCATCGAATCGCTGGGTCAGGCCCTTCGGCTGGGATTGACGGACCAGATCGCCCAAGTCATGGCGCGCTATGGCCTCCTGGTCGCGTTTCGAGCCATGGGTGACCAAATTCAGGCGACCCGGGAATGGCGCAGGCTAAGGCGGCAACGGGGCGTGCTCAGGCGATGGCGGCGCGAGCTGGCAGCGCGAGCCGGTTCAGCCATGAGCCAGCGCAAGGAACAGGCGTTTTTGGCAGCTATCGAACGAGCTATTACCCGGCCACCTGAACAAGGCTAGAGCGCCTGCGGGGCGTATGAGCACCCGAACCATCGCCTCGGGTTTCAGTACGGTAGCGATTTCTCAAGTTGCTAAATGGCACATCAGGCCAAAGGATCCATACACAGCCAAGGAGGAGTGCATCATGCGAGTCCTGGTGACCGGCGGCGCCGGAGCAATTGGTGAGTATGTCGTCACCGAGCTGTTGCGACATGGGGCGCAGGTGACGGTTCTGGATAGGCGTCCTCCCCGCGAATCCTGTGCTAGTGCGGAGTACGTGCCCTGCGATCTGACGGACCTCGCCGCAGCACGAGAGGCCATCCGGGAGGGCGATGCCCTTGTCCACCTCGCTGCCATTCCTAATCCTCAGCACGACCCTGCCGACCGGGTATTGGGCGTCAACCTGGTTAGCACATTCAATGTGCTCGAAGCTGTGCGCCTCAGCGACATAAAACGTGTGGTGTACGCGTGCAGTGAATCGGCCACTGGCTTTGGGATTCACAACGTATGGTACAAACCACTCTACGTGCCCATCGACGAAGCCCATCCCTGTTGGCCGCACGAGTGCTACAGCCTGAGCAAGTTCTACGGTGAGGAGTTCCTCCAGCAATACGTCCGCGCCTACGGGCTGCAGGGGATCTCACTGCGCTACCCCTGGGTGTGGACAGAGCGTGACGATGCCGGCGCGCGGGAGATCGTGCGCCGTGGGCGGGCAGGAGAATTTGGGGGTGGTGAGGGATTTGGCGCCTATATCGCGCCCCACGACGTGGCCCAGGGTGTACGTTTGGCGCTGGGCTATCGCTTCCCCGAGGATCAGAGCCCTGCGTTCGAGGCGTTTTTCCTGCACGCAGCCACGACCTGTCTGCCGGTGCCCACAATGCAGGCCCTGGCTGCGCAATACGATCCGTTACCCGCGCTGCGCGACGCAGACTATTTTGTCGCCCAACCCAACGCCCCTGTGTTTGACACGCGCAAAGCTCGCCGCCTGTTGGGCTACCTGCCCAGCAAGGACTGGCGTGATTACGAGCACTGGGAAAAGCCTGGCCCGTGACTACCGATCACAGCGGGCCTCATGAGCATCAGCCAAGGTCAGCAACCAAGAGCCGATAGGGAAGGGAGTCTAGCCCGTGGATACATCCAAGCTGGCTTTGTTAGGCGGGGACCCGGTGGGTGGTATGCCCACGGGTGTCTATCCTCAGTTTGACCCTTCGACCATCCGCCGAGTCGCCGAACTGCTCCAGCGCGGCGCTACCGTGGGTTTGAGCAAAAAACACCCCGAGATCCTGGAAGCGGAAACCGCGATCGCTGCCTGGCAGGGAATGCCCTTTTGCCTGGGCACCTCGTCGGGCCACGCAGCACTGCACTCGGCCATCATGGGCCTGGAGATCACCTCCGGAGACGAAGTTATCACCACGCCCTATACCTGGGGCGCTTCCATCTCCTGTATTCTGCACAATAACGCTATCCCCATTTTTGCCGACGTGGACCCCGAAACGGGGCTGATCGACCCTCAAAGCGTGGAACAGAACATCACGCCGCGCACACGAGCCATCCTGGCGGTGCATATATACGGCCAACCAGCCAACATGACCGCCCTGTGCGAAATCGCGCGCCAGCACAATCTGGTGGTCATCGAGGATGGTAGCCAGGCCCATGGAGCGTTGCATCGTGGGCGTAAGGTGGGCACCTATGGCGACGCGGCGGGTTTTTCGTGTATGGGCGGCAAGCTGCTGGCCTCTTCCGAGGCAGGGTACATGGTGACGCCGCACGAGGAGGTGTACTGGAAAGCGGCGCTCGGCGGCCAGCACATGGGACGTTCCTCAGAAGAAGGGTTCCCCGAAGACCTGCGCGACTATGTGGATTCGCTGGTTTACACCTATCGCCTAAATCCCATCACCGCCGTGCTCCTCACCGAGCAATTGCGCAAGGTGGATGCCGAGAACGAGGCGCGGCGGCGCAACGTGGCCCTCTTCCGCGAGGCGCTGCAAGGCACGCAGAGCGTTGGCTTTCCTATCTATCCCGAGGGAGACCAGCCCGTCTATCACATGCTCACAATGAACTTTCAACCCGAGGCCGTAGGCCTTTCGCGCGACACCTATCTTCAGGCCCTGCGCGCCGAGGGGGTAAGCATCTTTGCCTACGTGCCCTCGCCAATTCCCAGCTGGAACCGCTTGCACTGGCAGAACTATGATGGGCCCAAAGTGATGTGGACCGAGACATTGCGCTGGGCGGAGGTGGACTATACGGAGGTGCAGTTGCCCCACTGTGAGCGCAAGGTTGCTTGCTCCCTGGAGATGGGCTGGAACCACACCCAAGTCAATGAAGCAGGGATCAAGAGACTTGCCTCCGCCTTTCAGAAGGTCGAAGAGAACCTGGGCGTCTTGCGAGATTGGGAGCTCAACCAACGATCTTGATGTTGCCTCTCGCCTTTTGGATCAGCTCCTGCTTGAGATCCCACAACTCTTGCGTGAGCGAGACATGATACACATGCGGATTCATGATGCGTCTCACGCCGGCATCCAGTCGCTCCATGTCGGCCTCGCGACGTGCGCGCATCTGGTCGATGGATGGGAGGTCGTAAGCCAATTTCCCCTCCTGCAACACATCCACCAGCAGGGGTTCGATCTTGGAGATATCCTCTTGTTCAAGCTCGCGGGAGACGGTATACTCTATGGGGTGATGTAGCAGCAGGCGATCCATCTCGTGCAACTTTTCGTCGGGCAGGCTGAGCACATCGGCCGTGGCCTTGCCTCGCTGGTCATAGATGCGCCAAGCACGCTTGTGTCCAGGATTAGGCACCTTGGCCGCGCTCTCTGATACCTTGATCGCCGGGATCCACTGACCACCTTCTTGCACCGCCACCAGCTTGTACACACCGTCCAGAGCTGGGTCCCCTTGAGAGGTGATGAGATTGGTGCCTACACCATAGACCAGCCGGCCGATGATCTGGTCCGCGTCCAAGCCGTAACGAGGCGCTTCTGCTTCGATCTGGGTGATGATCTGCAAGAGTACGAGTTCATCCAGTTGGTTGGATAGGACAATAGACACATCGGGAAAGCCAGCTTTGTTCAGCATTGCGGCAGCGCGGACGCTGAGGTACGCCAGATCCCCTGAATCCAGGCGGACGCCCACGGGCTTGTGCCCCTTGCGCCGCAGTTCCTCGAAAACCTTGATCGCGTTGGGGATGCCGCTCTGCAACGTGTCGATAGTATCCACCAGGAGCAAACAATCGTTGGGATAGCTATCGGCATAGGCCCGAAAAGCTCCCAGCTCCCCCTCACCCAAGGCCATGAACAACTGGACCATGCTGTGAGCATGGGTACCCTTGGGCGGGTAACCCAGTGCATGGGAGATGCCCGTATTAGAGGTGAAATCTGCTCCTCCGATGAGGGCTGCCCGTGCTCCTGCATTGACTCCTCGTTCGTGCCCTCGACGCATGCCAAACTCGAGCAGCGGCCGCCCACGACCACTCTCGCGGATACGCGCGGCTTTGGTGGCAATCAGCGTCTGAAAGTTCAACTGGTTGAGCAACGGGGTCTCCAATATTTGGGCCATCACCAGCGGCCCCCGAACCACAGTGAGCGGCACCCCGGGATGAACCACGCGACCTTCGGGTATAGCTTGCATCGTGATTCCATTCAGGTCTCCGTTGCGCCGTAGCCAAGCAAGAAAGTCATCGCCGAAGAGCGGGGCGCCCGAGCTGCCTTTTTGGCTGCGCAGATGGTCGATCTCTACATCCCCGAAGCGCGCCGAGCCCATCCAATCCAGCAGCCACTCCAATCCGGCGTTGATGCAATAACCGGCCTGGTGCTGGCCATAGTCCGGGTAGCTGCGGAAAAAGTGATCGAATTGCACTTGCCGCTCGTGCAGCCCCATCCGGTAGTAGAGCTGCGCCATTGTGAGTTCGTACTGATCGGTGAACAATATCCCTTCAGCTAGAGCACGCTGAGATTCCTTCATCTTTCCTCCAGCATGGCGTGGGCGTTATCCGCGAATCGGGCAACTCGACGTGATTCATATAAGCTTACCACAGGACCGTAACTCCGAAAAGGCCAAAATCATCGATCTACTTGCGTGCTTGGGCTATCATCTCGTACAATCCTGCAGCAGACGGCGACGCTTCCCAGGAGGTCCCATGCGCGGCGCAGGCCACAACTACCGTGTTCTTTCTTTTCGCGAAGAGGAGACTCTGCACGCCAACGTGCTCCGGCTGATCGATGAGGTTGGCCTGCAGGTTCAGAGCGAACCCCTGCTCGAGCGCATGGCTGCCATCGGTGGACGGGTGGATCCATCACGGCAGCGAGTGACCTTTTCCCACGCGGCCACTGAAGATTTTATCGCTTCTTCACAGCGCGTGGATTGGGATCAGCGTGCGCCCCAGGTGCGGGGTAGCGCAGATATCTACTATGGTCTCTATCTTGACCCACACAGCGACGAGCTTTTGCCCATGACCGTGGAGCGGGCTCGGACGTACTATCGCGTGGCCAGGCGCCTATCGCATATCCACAGCATGGGCATCCTTGGCTGTCCCCTCGAAGGGATCCCACCCCATGTCGAACCGCTCTACGAGCGATACTGGGCCTGGCAGATGGGGGTGAGGCCCCATGGGTCGATCCATCGCCTGTCGTTGTGCCCTCTGATCCTGGAGATGTGCCAGGTCCATGCCGCGTACACCAGCCGCTCTCTCTTCGAGACGCTCTCGGCCACCGTATACCTGGTGCCTGCCCTCAAGCTGGGATATCAGGAGGCTGAGCAGGTGCTCTGGTTCCTGGAGCGGGGCCTGCGCGCCCATGTAGGGGGGAGCATGGCCACCGGCGGAGCGACGGCGCCCGTGACCCTGGCGGGGATGGTGGCGATTTCCCTGGCGGAGGGCATCCTCCTGGGGATGTTGCACCGCGCCCTCTACGGCGACAGAAGCTGGAGCATCTGGATGTCTGTGACGGCGCTGGATGCCCGCACCATGATGCGTCCCTTCGGCCGGCCCGATTCGGTGCTGGCTAACCTCATCGCTGCCCAGATGGCGCGCCGCTATGGCGCGGAGCTTTCGGGTCACTGTGGGTTGTCCGATGCCGTGCGTCCATCGCCCGAGGCCACGGCGCAAAAGATGCAATCCGCCCTGGCTACGCTGATGGCTGGGGGAAGCTGCAACGTCCCCGCCGGACTGTTGGCCATCGACCAGGTCTATTCCCCCGTGCAAATGGTGCTGGATGACCAACTGCTCCACGCCCTGGCGCAGTTCACGCACGAATACGAGATATCCGACGAGGCGATTGCCGCAGACTTGATCGCGGCGCTTGGTCCGGGGGGGAGCTACGCTGGCGAACTGCACACCGCCGAGTGGTTTCGCCGCGAGCTCTGGGAGCCTACCGTTTGGACCCGCCTACCCCTGGCGGCTTGGCGCGACCTGGATGGACGCACCGACCTGCAGCGCGCCCGCGAGCGGGCGTTGGATATCCTGGCCCAACCGGCGGCACCGGGCCCTATGTCAGAAGAAGAGGCGCAAGCCCTACGCGGGATTATCGAGCGCGTGTCCCGAAACTAGGGAAATCGCCCCGGCATCGTAGCTGTCATTTCTTATTGGCGAGCCAGGACCAATCCAGGGCTTTTCTGGCATCTTGGTCGCGTTGAACCCGTATAGGAGTACCTTGAAATGTCCTCTGGACCCAATATCGTCTTTATTCTCGCCGACGACCTGGGCTATGGCGACCTGAGCGCCGTGAATGGCGGATTGTCGTCCACGCCCACACTGGATGCTCTGATGGGCGAAAGTATCCGTTTTACCCATTGCTACTCCGCCTCGCCTGTGTGCAACCCCTCGCGTGCGGCGTTGATGACCGGGCGCTATCCGCACCGCACAGGATCCATCGACACGCTGGAGTGGCGCGGGCTGGAGCGCCTGGCTTTGCGCGAGACCACCCTGGCTGACCTGTTGCGCGCTGCCGGTTATGTTACGGGACTAGTCGGCAAGTGGCACCTGGGCGCCTATGACCCGCGTTACCATCCGCAGCGGCGAGGATTCGACGAGTCCGTGTGCTTTCGCGGCGGGATGCATGATTACTATCGTTGGCGCCTGGAATATGGCCCGGACACCGTGCGCCGCGGCGATGGTCGCTATCTGACGGATGTCTTTACCGAAGAGGCGGTGCAGTTCATCCGTCGGCACAAGGATGAACGTTTTTTCTTGCACCTCACCTACAACGCGCCACACACGCCGCTCCAGGTGCCCGAGG
>CAYQDH010000142.1:0-11103 GCA_964416075.1 uncultured Anaerolineales bacterium
CTCACCATGATATCCTAGCGCCCCTCACCCCCCGCGTCAACCTTCCAAGCTCATTTGCCGCGCGCAGTCCTTTGTGCTACAAACAACGCCGCTCTGCAAGGGACGCATGGCCATGAGCTCCGCACGACGAATCGTGCGCGTTGGATAGGCAGCGGGCTCTCATCGATACCATACGGGATGGTTGACGACAATGAACCTGGAAAATGTGCTCGCCCAACTCGGCGAGATGGATGCTCTAGAGTCACTGCAACCCTACTGGTCAGAATCGATGGTCGCCCTGGGCGACCAGGTTCCATCCTTCTTGCGCCCACAGGCAGTGCTGGAGAATCGCATTTGGTGCGGGTTAGGCCCCGAGTTGGATACCCCCTTGCTCCGTGTCGCCCAGCGCATCGGGGCTTCCCCCGCGCTTCTTGGCCTGGCCTGGCACTGTTCCTGCCTCCTTTTTGACCATGCCGACTATCACGACCAGATCAGGCGTTGGCCCACGCTAAAACAGGCCTTGGGAGAGCAAGCGGGTACCTTCTACCTCCTGATCTGCATGGCCATGGCGCCGCGCGTTCGCGCTATACACCGCGCCCTGGGTGTGTCCGAGGATGTCACGCGCGAGACGTGTTCGGCCGTGGCCGCCATGGTCGGTCGCTATCGGCGTGAGCCCGGCCATCCGTTAGGTGTACACCTTAATACCGCCTATTGGCTGCGTCACCATACGGCGGGGCGCCTTTTTCGCCATGGGCGCATGGAATACATGATCCGGCCATCCTGGGGAAGTGTCGCCGTCTACCGGCACCGCGCGGACGGCGCCGTGATCGCCCTGGCCGGCGATGGCCTGCGCTACAACCGAGATGGCTATATGGATACCACGGGGGACATTGCGGGAGGGCCAGACAGTTGGGTGGCCACCTTGGTCGCCAACGGGGAAACCATCACGGGTTACCCCGTCTCTCCCTACGGCATGGCTATCCATCGGGAAGTGCGACTACCGTCGGCGCTCTGGGAGATTGTGTTTCGGAAGGGTGATCCCGTCCTGGAGATGCACATCCCCGATGGCGGCGGCATGTCTCTGGATCGATGCATCGACTCGATGCGGCGAGCAGTGCCCTTTTTCCAGCACTACTTCCCTGCTGAGCCCTTCAAGGCCATCACCTGTGGTTCCTGGATCCTGGGCAACCAGCTGCAGAATATCCGCCTCTCCTCAGATAATCTGGCGCGCTTTCAACGCGAACTCTATCTGCATCCCGTGGTCTCCAATGGACGCGATGGCTGGTGGTTTATCTTTTTGCAGGATCCGGTCGATCCGAGGACGGCGCCGCGCAATACCAGCCTGCAGCGTGCCGTGGCCGATTTCGTCACTGCGGGCAACGCCTGGCGCGGAGGCGGCATGTTCTTTTTGGTCGAGCACCTGGATCGCCTCGGAACCGAGTACTATCGCTCGCATTGGCCGCCATCCGGCCCGGGACTGGAGGATCTAGCAACAAACCAGCTCTGATCCCTGGGGCTCGACCCGTCGCTCAAAGAGGATCCCGTCATGCCCGTCGGTGCCGATCTGCCGAAAGCCCATCTTGGCGTAGAAATGGCATGTGCGCTTGTTCCATGCGGGTGTGCCCAGTGTCCAGCGCTTGGCCAGAGGATAGGCTTGCCACAGAAGAGCCATCACCTGGGTGCCCAGCCCACGGTTCTGATAGTCCGGGTCGATATAGATGCGTCCCAGGTCATACTCTCGCGGCGCCTTGCGAAAGATGATGGCGCCTCCGATGATCTGGTCATCCAGCACAATCTTGTAATAGTCGCCGATGTGCATCATCTTGGTCTGCCACTCAGGTGACCGGTAGCCCGGCGGACCTCCTGGCCCCGGAGCTCCATAGTGAATATCATCGTCAAACGCGCGTTGCGAAGCGCTGGCCAGTTTGCCGGCATCAGTGGATCTTGCCTTGACGAGACGGAGCATGATCTTGCTTTCAGCGTCGCTCATCAGCGGCCCTCCTCTAGATGAATGGCGGTACGAGGAGTATAACTGCAAGACCGCGCCTGAACAAGCAATCGGGGCACAGACCGTGGCCCTCCAGCGCCGCACATCCCTGGTAACAGGACGCAAGATCGAGATCCAGCATCCCAGCAAAGCGAGGAGATGACCATGGAAGATTCCATCCGGGTACTCAACTCACAACAGATCGAGGGCGACCGCTTGCCCGCCGAGCGCATCCCTCTCGGCGTGATAAACGACTACAAGCCCAGCATCACATGCCTGGTCGATGGGCACTTGGCCATGGTGGCCTTTCATCAACACCACTGCCTGGGCAACCGCATTCTGGAGGAGATGGTCTGGCAGACCTCCGCCGACCACGGACGAACCTGGAGTCTCCGCCAGGTGATCTCACCTCTGGGACGAGAACCTTACATGTCGATCTTGCGTGACGGAAGCCTGCTCATGACGGCGCACCTATTGCCCCAGGATGTGCGTAATGCGGCAGGCAGCACACTGGTCCTGGTGCACCGCTCCACCGACAATGGCCTGTCCTGGCAAAGCACGACGGTCACGCCCTCCGACATCCCCGGCGCAGCGCAAGCTGCCCCGCTGGGCTCCACGCGCAACATCCTGGAACTGCGTGACGGCACGCTGCTGCTTGGCGTGGGAGCGCCCGGGGGATACGAATACCTGTGGCGCTCGCACGACGGAGGCCGCACCTGGGATAGGAGGCAAAGGATGATCTATCACGGTGTGCCCAGCCCTGCCGAGGTGTGGTGGTGTCCCATGTTGCAGGAGGCTATCCTCTGGGAGACCCCGTCCGGGGAACTACTATCGCTGAGTCGCGTCGATCCCCGGCTCTTTCCGCCCATCCCCGGCACGGTCGTCCCCACTGAGGAGTCGGACCAGTACGAGCGGCTGGTCCTCTTTCGCTCGCGCGATGGTGGGGCCAACTGGGACTATGAGGAATTGGGGAGCGACTATGGGGAGATGTACCCGGCCATCCTCCACCTACAGGATGGGCGATTGTTGCTCACCCTCACGGTGCGTTCCATAGGGCCTCTCCTGGGGGTGCAAGCCGTGCTGGGCGTGGAGACGGCAGATGGCTTCCGTTTCGACTTTGCCCATGACCGCTTGGTCTTGGACGAAAAGACGCCACCCGAGCAAGATAGCGGGGGAGGATTTGGCCCCACGGTTCAGCTCGACGATGGCGCCCTGGTAACGGCCTATTCCTATCGCGATGCACAGGGACGCACCCACTTGGAAGTGGTACGCTGGAGATTGCCCTGATTATCAATCGAGCATACGTGGCCCCATCGCGATCGATAGATAGATCTACCCAGCGATCAAGCAGCACTTTCCTTGTTTCGATTATCTGCCTTGCCGCTTTTGCCCACCCGCAGGTTGCGCTTGCGGATGCGATAGCTCTTGGGGGTGACCTCCAGGAGCTCGTCGTCAGAGAGATACTCGACAGCCTCTTCGAGGCTCATCTGGCGCGTCGCATTGAGGTGCACCAGGACTTCCCTGCCCTCGATGTGCATGGCGGTGAGATGTTTCTTGCGGCAGACATTCACCGCCAGGTCGCCGGGCTTGGGCCGCTCGCCGATCACCATACCCTCGTACACCTCCGTGCCAGCGCTGACAAAGAGTAGCCCGCGGTCCTCCGCGGTCTTGAGAGCATAGTTTGTCACGATGCCGGGCTCCCAGGCCACTATCGAGCCATTGGTCCGGCTTGCCACTTCCCCTGCCATGGGTCCGTAGCCGTCGAGAAGGGTGTACAAAGTGCCTTTGCCGCGCGTAGCGCTGAGGAACTGCGAGCGAAAGCCCAGCAACCCGCGCGTGGGCGCTCGATAGTGTAGGCGCACAGCGCCATCCAGGCTATCCTCCATAGCGAGCATCTGGCCCCGCCGCTGGCCTAGCATCTCGATCACCGCCCCCACCGTATCGTTGCTCGTCTCGACGAATACCTGCTCGAACGGCTCCATCATCTCGCCGTTCTCGCCCTCTTTCAAGATCACTTCGGGACGTGAGACCTCGAACTCATACCCTTCGCGACGCATCGTTTCGATGAGGATTCCCAGGTGCAGCTCGCCGCGCCCCGAGACGACAAACCGGTCGGCGCGGTCTGTCTCGGCCACCCGCAGAGCCACGTTATGCCGCAACTCCTCGGCGAGACGCTCGCGAATGTTGCGCGACGTGCCCCACCGCCCCTCACGCCCGGCCAGGGGCGAGGTATTGACACCAAAGGTCATGCGTACCGTGGGCTCCTCGACCTTGATGACGGGCAGCGCTTGGGGGCACTCGGGATCGGCCAGCGTCTCACCGATGGCGATCCCCTCCAACCCGGCCAGGGCCACGATCTCGCCCGCCTCGGCCTGCTCCACAGGAACGAGATCCAACCCCTGGTGCAAGTAAAGATATCGCGCGCGCTCGGGGACTATTTGCCCATCCCGCATAATGCGCGCCATCGCCTGTCCCGCATGCAGCCGCCCAGCAAAGATGCGCCCCACCGCGGTGACGCCGCGATAGTTGTCATAGCCCAGCGTGGTCACCAGGATCTGCAACGGCGCATCGGGATCAACACGCGGCGCGGGGATTCTGCGCAAGATAGCCTCAAAAAGGGGCTGAAGGTCAGGTCCCAGATCGGGAGTGAACCCGGCCTGCCCTGTGAGAGCATTGGTGTACACTACGGCAAAGTCCGCCTGCTCGTCACTGGCCCCCAGCTCCAACGAAAGGTCGAAGGTGGCATTCAGCGTACCCAAGGGGTTAGCGTTCTTGCGGTCTACCTTGTTGATCACCACTACGGCGTGATGGCCCATCTGCAGAGCCTTTTTGAGCACAAAGCGGGTCTGCGGCATGGGGCCCTCGGCAGCATCGACGAGCAACAGCACCCCATCCACCATGTTCATCACACGCTCCACCTCGCCACCGAAATCGGCGTGGCCGGGCGTATCGACGATGTTGATCTTGACCTGCTGTTGGGTGACGGGATCATAGATCCTGATGGCCGTATTCTTGGCCAGAATGGTGATGCCGCGTTCGCGCTCCAGGTCGTTCGAATCCATCACCCGCTCAGCGACCTCCTGATTCGCCCTGAACGTGTGCGACTGTCTCAGCAAGCCGTCCACCAGCGTCGTCTTGCCGTGGTCAACGTGAGCGATGATGGCGATATTCCGCAGATCCGTACGTTCGATTAACATGAGTGTTTCCTATCACACCGGCAACTGCCCGTGATACAAAAAGAGGTCTCCGCCGGCGGGCGGAGGCCCCTTGCAGGTGACACAACTCGACACTGCCGAACTGATATATGATAGGCCAAACCCCAGGGACGCCAAATCTCTGCCTTGGGCTAGTTGCCTCTTATTTGCTGGAAGCGTCCCAGCAGTGCGTACACAGCTTTTCTTTGGGCAGGCCGATGGCGGCCACCATATCCTCCATAGCCTGGTAGCGCAGCGATGTGAGACCCAGCTTTTGCTGCACTCGATGGACCATCTCCTGATAGCGGTCGGAATCCTCATGCGTGTAGGGCGCCAGGTCGACATCGTCCCGTCCCTCGATCTCGCGAATGGTACGGCGCGCCGCCAACGCGAGGGCCGTCTTGGTGCGCGAAAAGTTCAGGAACTCGCATGGATACATCAGTGGCGGGCACGCGGGACGCATGTGCACCTCCTTGGCCCCGCAATCGTAGAGCCGCTGCACGGTATCCTGGAGTTGCGTGCCCCGCACGATCGAATCCTCGCAAAAGAGCAGGCGCAATCCCTGGATCAGCTCCTTCACGGGTATCAGTTTCATCTCCGCGATGAGATCGCGCACCCGCTGCTCCTCGGGCATAAAGCTGCGCGCCCAGGTGGCGTTATATTTCACAAAGGGGCGCCGGAAAGGGATCTTGGCTTGCTCTGCATAGCCAATGCCGTGACCCGTGCCCGAGTCGGGGATCCCCGCCACCGAATCGATCTCCATCGCGCCATCGGCCATGTCTCGCCGCGCGCAGGCCGCCCCACACCGATTGCGCGTAGCCTCCACACCGATCCCCTCGTAACTCGAGGCCGGAAAGCCATAGTAAATCCACAAAAATGCACAGATTTGCAACTTGTTCCCGGGTTTGGCTACCTGTTCGTACCCCTCCTCGGTGATACGCACCACTTCGCCAGGGCCGATATAATGGTCGATCTGAAAGTCCGTGTTGAGAAACGAGGTGGTCTCCGAAGCGACAGCATAGGCCCCCTCCTTTTTCCCGATCACCAGGGATGTACGTCCCAGCCTGTCTCGCGCAGCATAGATCCCCCGGTCCGTCAACACAAGGAGTGAGCAGGAGCCATCGATCGTCTGGATCGTATTACTGATACCCTCTTCGAAAGAGGAACCCTGGTTGATCAGGTAGGAAACCACGTCCGTAGGGTTGACGCTCCCCCGGGTCATGCTGGCAAAGTGGACACGCTGCTGAAATGCCCTCTTTAGGATCTCGTCCATATTGTTGATGCGCGCCACAGTGACGATCCCATACCGGCCCAGCGGCGTAGCCTGGAATAGGGGCTGAGGTTCGAAATCGCTGATGACACCGATACCCTGTGTGCCATGCATGCGGCCCACATCCCCCTCGAATGCGGACCGGAACTGGGTGTTCCGGATAGAGTGGATCTCGCGATCGTAGCCCGTGCCGTTGCGCACGATGATCCCACCATACTCGGTACCCAAATGGGAGTGATAATCCGTGCCGTAAAACAGATCATTGATGCATTCCTGCCGTGAGACAATGCCAAAGACTCCGCCCATCCAACCGTTCCTTTCGCTCGCGCTTGCCCACCATCTTACACCGATGCCCCTAAAAAAGTCCATCCGCGATGAAATCTGCCCCTATTGCCAGATATCGCAAAGGCTTCATCGCGGATGGACTTGATGGCATCTACCTGAACAATAGGTGATAATGGCCAGATCGTCAAAATGCACCGCGCAGGATGCGGCGCAGAATGCATTTTGCGCGGATGGCGTTCTTGCGCTACTATAGCTCTCAATTGTGGGGACGCCAGATCCCCGAGCTGGGGGACAGATTGTCCACGGCGACATTCGGGCCGGGCTCGACCTATGCCATGCCCGCCACATACTTGGAGGCCTATGAAGACTGTATCAGTTCCTTGGGGCATGTGGTATAACAATACCAAGTTCGACCTCACCTTTCCCGACACTTGGGACGTCACCGTTTCCCAGATGGTGGGAGGGCCGGATATCGGGGAGGCGGGGATACTCAAGGCTCTTGCAGAGCCGATCGGCGCGCCGCGCCTGCGCGAAGTGGCTCGCGGGCGCCGTGATGCTGCCATCCTCATCGACGACCTGACGCGTCCCACACCCTGCTATCGCTTCCTGCCTTATGTCCTGGACGAGCTGGCTGCCGGCGGATTGGGCGACGACAAGGTGCGCATCGTTTGCGCTGTGGCCTCCCATCGTCCCATGACACGCCTCGATTTCGTCAAAAAGATCGGCGAGGAGATCCTGGAGCGTGTAGAAGTCATTAACCACAACGCCTACGACAACCTGGAGTTTTATGGCAACTCATCCCAGGGCATTCCCATCTGGGTCAACCGCGAATTCGCCCTCTCGGATCTCAAGATCGCGGCAGGCATGATCACCCCGCGCGGATCCTTCTTTGGTGGCGGGGCCAAGCTGCTGCTCCCGGGGGCCTGTGGCCGTGAGACGATCTACCTGAATCACTCCTATTGCCCCCCCGAAGTATTTCGCGAGCACGTCGAAGAAGTGGGACGCATCGTGGGCCTGCAATACATCGTCAACCCGCTAGTGAACCCCGAGGGCCAGATCATGGCCATGGTGGCGGGGGATACCTCCAAGGCTTATTGGCATGGCGTGGAGATCGGCAAGAAGCTCTATCGTAGCGTGGTGCCAGCTGGGATGGATGTCGTTGTCTGCAACTCCTGGCCCAAGGATACCGAAGGTACCCAGGCAGGGATGGGGCGTGTGCCCCTCAACAGCGTGCCGCGCGAGACATTGGCCGGAGTGCGCACGATGGTGCTCACAGCCTGTTGCCCCGAAGGACTGGGCTTTCACTCGGTAATGATGCCCGGCACCACGTTCAGGTTGCGCGGTACACGATCGGGATCCGGGGGAACCGAAAGACACGAAACCAAGCTTCAACAGATCGTCTTCTCACCCAATCTCACGCGCTATGAGACACGCGCGCAATTTGGCCAAGACGCTATCCTGTGCAAGACCTGGGATGAGACGCTCGCACTGTTGGAAAAGACCCACGGCGCGCAGGCCAAGGTGGCTGTCTTTCCCACCGGCGCCATCCAGTATGGTGTAACCGAGAGCTGAACGATCGGGCCGGACAGAACGTGGGCGAATCCCTTTCCGCGATTTCCTCGAAAATCGCGGAAAGGCTCGCTCAAGCAAAAGGAGGATGTGCGATGGAAAAGCTAGGCTTTGCGGGCGTTGGCACCATGGGAGAGCCGATGGTAACCAACCTGCTCAAGGCGGGTTACGCCGTATCGGTACTGGATCCCAACCCAGAGCCCGTGGCACGCCTGGTGGCGCAGGGAGCTACAGCGGCGCGGACGGCGGCAGAGATGGCCGCCCAAGTGGATGTGCTGCTCTGTTCGCTGCCCAGCGACGCCATCGTAGAGAGCGTCCTCCTCGGGCCAGAGGGCGTGGTCGCGGGGGGTAAGGCGGGCCTCATCGTGATCGACACCAGCACCATCTCCCCCTTAACGGCCCAGCGCCTGGCAGCGGCCTTGGAGCCACGAGGTATGGACATCCTGGAGGCCCCCGTCAGCGGCGGACAGCCAGGGGCCATCGCCGGCACCCTGGCCATCATGGTCGGCGGCGCGCGACAGGTCTATGATCGTGTCGTTCCCGTGCTGCAGGCCATCGGCAAGAACATTACTTACGTGGGCGACCATGGCTCGGCGCTAGTGGTCAAGCTCTGCAACAACTTGATTACCGGGGCTATCATGGTAGCCACCTCCGAGGCGCTCACCATGGCAGCCAAGGCAGGGATAGATCCCGGCTTGGTGCACAGCATCCTCTCCAATTCGACCGCCCGTGGTTGGATCCTGACAGAATATGTGGGACGTACCATGCTGGTGGGTAACACTCAACCGGGGTTCAAGCTTGCGTTGCAGCACAAAGATGAGGGGCTGGCCCTGGAGTACGGCAAACAGATGGGCGTGCCCATGTTCATGACGGGTCTGGTGCACGCCCTCTATAGCCAAGCCAAGGGGCTGGGCAAGGGTGAGCTCGATTTCTCGGCCATCTCCCAGCTCTATAGCGAGGCGGTAGGGGTGAGCGTCAAAAAGAGGGAGAGCGAATAATGGGCCACCTAGCGGCCTAGCTTTCGCGTCGCTCTAGATCCTTAAGCCTGCTCTTGTGCCCGGTTGCGTTTCGCAACTCGCGCTGTGCTTCGAATTCCTCCTGGAAACCCAGTTCGTCATCCAGGTCTTCATCATCCTCGATCTGTGCCAGGTCGTAAAGCCGGTCTTTGAGCTTCTTGCCGGCTATTTTCTTCAACTTGGCGTATCTTACTCGTTCTCGCTTTACTTTTGCTTCTTCTTCATCCAACACATGTTCGTATGGGTGAGTCTTTTTGTACGTTTTGTACTCATGATCCGACATCGTGTGCTTGGCCAACCAGCCTTTCTCTCCTGTAATCGCCATCTAGACATGGCCCGACGCCCGCGGCGAGGTGGTCACCGTGCCATGTTCCATCTTACTGCGCGTTCGCCACCTCGTCAACACCACGTTCCGTATCATAATTAATGTTACCGAAAGGGGTATACTTTCCTCATAAATGCTGTTACCGTAGATGGGAGAGAAAGTGACCCTTAACGCCATCAAGGAATTGGCCAGTGCCCTGCGGCCGCGGTATGAGGCGGCGACCAAGGACCAGAAGAAAGTGATTCTGGACGAGTTCTGCGCCACGACCGGGTACCATCGCAAGTCGGCGATTCGTCTGCTGCACCGGCACGCGCGGCCCAGTGGGGCCAAAGCAAGAGGACGCCCTGCGGTGTACCGGGGTGGCGAACTGATGTCGCTGCTGTTGTTGTTGTGGGAAGCATCGGGATACGTCTGTGGCAAGTACTTGGCTCCGGCGCTGCCCGCGCTGCTGGGGAGACTGGAGCAATGCGAAGCGCTGCTGGTGGGCGAGGAGGTCCGGCAAAAGCTGTGTAGGATGAGTGGCGCCACCGCGGAGCGCTTGCTGAAGCCGTTTCAAGAACGGCGCTTGATCCATCCGCACGTGAGTGATCGGCTGGTCTCGGACTTGAGCCACAAAATCGCCGTCCATACCTTTGCCGAGTTGCGTGGTCTGCCGGTCGGACACCTGGAAGTGGACCTGGTGTTGCATTGTGGGACGACCACCAGCGACTTCTACCTCACGTCCCTGGTCGCCGTGGATACGGTCACCTCCTGGACGGAGTGTATGGCCGTCTGGGGCAAGGGCAAAGAACGCGTGGCAGGAGCCGTGGCCAAGATCCAGCGGCAGTTGCCCTTTCCCTTGGTAGGGATCCACAGTGATAATGGGGGAGAGTTTATCAACGACATGCTCTACCAGTTTGCGCAACAGCATCACCTGGTCTTTACCCACAGCCGCCCCTACAAGAAGAACGATCAGCCTCGTGTCGAGCAACGTAATGGCTCTCTCGTCCGCCGTCTGATCGGCTATGGACGCTACAACACCCGCGCGGCCTATAACCAGTTACAGCAGGTTTACGATCTGGCCCGGCTCCAGGCAAACTTCTTCCGCCCTACGGCCAAACTGATCAAATGCGAACGCCAGGGCAGCAAGGTCATCAAACGCTATGACGACCCTCTCCCCCCTTATCAGCGCCTACTCGCCAGCGATCAACTCACCGCCGCGCAGCGAATCGCCTTACAGGCCCAGTATGAGCAGCTCAATCCCTTGTCCTTACAGCGTGGTCTGGCCGCTGCCATTGCCAAGCTCTGGAAGCTGGCCGCTATCGACCCTGCCTCTGAGCATGCGCAACGCCTTCGGGAGGCCGCCCATGAGGCTGCTTCTCGGTAACCCTATATCTGAGGTAACCATGCCCTCTTCGGTAACACCTATTTTTGACGCAACACGTACCCCCAAAGCACTTTTTTTCTCGGCCAAAAGTCGGATTCGTGCGCATCTTTCG
>CAYQDH010000143.1:0-1519 GCA_964416075.1 uncultured Anaerolineales bacterium
TGGTCGCCCGCGACGAGCGACTCTATACCGCCATCACCGACTGTGGCGCGGGGGGCCTCTCTTCAGCGGTTAGCGAGATGGGTCAGGAGACGGGCGTGCACGTGCAGCGCGATCGCGTGACGCTGAAATACCACGGCTTGCAGCCCTGGGAGATATGGCTCTCGGAGGCGCAAGAGCGCATGGTACTGGCCGTGCCCCCCGGCAATGAGGCACGAGTGCGAGAGATTTGCGACGGGCGCGGCGTGGAGATGACCGTCATCGGCCATTTTGTGGGTGATGGCCGCCTGCACCTGCGCTACGGCGATCAGGTGGTGGCCGATATATCCATGTCCTTTCTGCACGATGGTATTCCTCGTCGGGTACTCCAGGGTACCTGGGAGCGTCCCACGTTCTCGGAGCCTGCGGAGAGTGCGCCCTCGGGCGATGAACTGGCCGCGGCGCTCCTGGCCCTCTTGGCCCACCCAAATGTGCGCAGCAAAGAGGATGTGGTGCGCCGCTACGACCACGAGGTGCAGGGTGGCACGCTGATCAAGCCCTTTGTGGGGATAGAGAACCAGGGGCCCTCGGATGGAAGTGTTTTGCGACCACAGGAGGCCACCCAGGGCCAGGCCGTCGTGCCCTCTGAGGACACGACTTTTAAAGGGTTAGCTCTGGGTTGTGGCTTTAACCCGGCCTATGGGACCATCGACCCCTATGCCATGGCCATCTCGGCCATCGACGAAGCCGTGCGCAATGTGGTGGCCGTGGGTGCGGACCCGGAGCGCATCGCCATCCTGGACAATTTCTGCTGGGGCAATCCGCTCCTGCCCGACCGCATGGGCGCCCTGGTGCGTGCCTGCAAGGGGTGCTACGACGGGGCACTGCAATACGGAACGCCCTTTATCTCGGGCAAGGACAGCCTGAACAACGAATACACCGATACAGCCACGAAACAACAGGTATCGATCCCCCCCTCGCTGCTGATCTCGGCCTTGGGCATCGTGCCCGACGTGCGACGTACCTGCACGATGGACCTGAAAGAGGCGGGAAACCTGCTCTACCTGGTGGGCGAGACGCGCCGCGAGCTGGGTGGCTCCTACTATTACCGCCTGCAGGGCCTGGTGGGCAACGACGTGCCCGGGATGGCCGCAGCTGGCCCCGCTACCGCGCAAGCCGTGCATCGCGCCATCGCGGACAGCATAGTACAGTCGTGCCATGACTGCTCCGAGGGCGGGCTGGCGTTGGCCATTGCGGAGATGGCCCTGGCCGGAGATCGGGGCGTGGAGGTTTCCCTGGATCGAGTGCCCACGGACAGCAAAGCGCCGCGCGCCGATGATTGGCTTCTCTATTCGGAATCGAACGGGCGCTATGTGCTGGAAGTGAGCCCCGACCGCGCCGCCGACCTGGAGGTGGCGCTGGCCGACGTACCCCATGCCTGTATCGGTCGCGTCGTCGCCGAGCCTTTGCTGAGGGTCAAGAGCAGCGTGTCGAGTCAAGAGATCTTTTCCATCGAGGTTGGACTTTTATGTAAATCATGGCG
>CAYQDH010000143.1:1619-11078 GCA_964416075.1 uncultured Anaerolineales bacterium
AGGTCACCTGGATGGAAAGGAGGCCACAGCATGAGCGAGCCACGTGTGATGATCATGCACGCGCCGGGCACCAACCGCGACCACGATGCAGCGATGGCTTGCGAGCTGGCCGGTGGGGCGCCGGAGATCGTGCACATCTACCAATTGTTCGGCGGCGAGCGCAAGCTATCGGACTATCAGATGCTGGTGATCCCTGGCGGGTTCTCCTATGGCGATGACCTGGGCGCCGGGCGATTGTGGGCCAACGACCTCTATCATCGGCTGAGCGAGCCCTTGGGACGCTTTGTCGAGGCGGGCAAGCCCGTGTTGGGCATCTGTAACGGTTTTCAGGTGCTGGTCAAGGCGGGGTACCTGCCGGGTCCCGCTCCCGTCCAGCGAGTCACCCTGACCTTCAATCATAGCGGACACTTTGAGTGTCGCTGGGTGCGGCTTCGCCCATTCGCCTCCAGTCGTTGCCTGTTCACCCACGACCTCGATGAAGACATCCTCTGCCCGGTGGCACACGGCGAAGGTCGCCTGGCTGTGCCCGACGAGAGCACCAGGCGAGAGCTCTGGGACAAGGGCCTGGTGGCCCTGCAATACGTTGCGCCACGTCCCGTGGCGACGCAGGGACACGCCGGGTATCCGGCCAATCCCAACGGGTCGGTGGACGACATCGCCGGCCTGTGCAACGAGACCGGCAATGTCCTGGGCCTGATGCCCCATCCGGAGGATCACATCTATGCCCAGCAGCATCCCCGCTGGACGCGGGGCGAATCTGGGGGCCTGGGGATGGGTCTTTTCCGCAACGGCGTCCGCGCGGCCCGGTAGGAAGCAAGCCGGGGGCTCGCCGTACAGAAGGTTGGAGGAGAATGTGAGCGCATACACGCAGGAGACATATCTCTCGCCCTTTACCTGGCGCTATGGCAGCGAGGCCATGCGGGGCTTGTGGTCCGAGGTGGGCAAGCGGCGCCTGTGGCGGCGCATCTGGGTGGCCCTGGCCACCGCGCAGGCCGAGGCTGGCCTCGTAAAGCAGGAGCAGGTGGCCGACCTGCGGGCGCATCAGGAAGAAGTGGATTGGCAGCGCGCCCAAGAGCTGGAGGCCGAGCTGCGCCACGACCTGATGGCCGAGGTGCGCACCTACGCCGAACAGTGCCCGGTGGGCGGGGGAATCATCCACCTCGGCGCGACGAGCATGGATATCGAGGATAACGCCGACGCCTTGCGCTTGCGCCAGGGGTTGGGTCTGCTGCGCGAGTCTCTGGTAAAGGTACTGGGGGCCTTGGCCGCGCACATCGAGGCCGAAGCGAAAACGGTGGTGATGGCCTACACGCATTTGCAGCCCGCAGAGCCGACCACCGTGGGCTACCGCTTGAGCCAGTATGCCCAGGATTTCATGGAAGATTTTCGCGCTCTGGAGGCCCTGCTGCCTCTGGTGCGCGGCAAAGGGCTCAAGGGGGCGGTGGGCACAGCGGCCTCCTATGAGCACCTGCTGGCCGGCAGTGGGATGACGCCGCGCCAGATGGAGGAGCGGGTGATGGCCCTTCTCGATCTGAAGGCCTTCGCTGTGACCACCCAGACCTATCCGCGCAAGATGGATTACCAGGTGCTTGCGCTGCTGGCGGGGGTCGCGCAATCGGCCTACAAGTTCGCTCTGGACCTGCGCTTGCTGCAGTCGCCGCTCTTCGGAGAGATGGCCGAGCCCTTTGGACGGCAGCAAGTGGGCTCGTCGGCCATGCCGTTCAAACGGAATCCGGTCTCGGCGGAAAGCATCTGCTCCCTGGCCCGCTATGTGGCCGGTCTGCCGCGCGTGGCCTGGGATAACGCAGCCTACTCTGCCCTAGAGCGCACACTAGACGATTCGGCGAATCGTCGTTCCGCGCTGCCGGAGGCGTTCCTGGCCGTGGACGAGATCTTGACGCGCGTTCGTCGCATCGTCGAAGGGCTGCGCATCGGGCGCGAAGCGATGGCCCGCAACCTGGCGACGTACGGTCCTTTTGCGGCCACCGAACCCTTGCTCATGGCCCTGGCCAGGGCCGGTGCCAGCCGCCAGGAGATGCACGAGCGCATCCGTGAAGGCAGCATGGCGGCCTGGGCGGCCATCCAACGGGGTGAGGAGAATCCCCTCGTGGACATGCTGGCCGGCGATCCGGCTATCACAGCATATCTGTCGCCGGGCCAGGTGCGCGAAATCCTGGCACAGGGGGCCGGGGTGGGCGACGCCCCTTCGCGGTGCCATGAACTGGTTCGGGCATTGCGGCAGATCACCGGCACGGCCCAATAGACTAGAGTCTGAGTAGACAGCACAGGCAATCATGATAGGAGGCTCCTCGATGCCCTTTTCAGCAGTACAACTCGGCGCCAAGCTGGCCGAAGGGAAGACCAAAGTCATCTACGCTCATCCGGACAAGGACGATGTGGTGTATATGGTGCACAAGGACGGCCTGACGGCCGGCGATGGCGCACGTCGCAGTGTGTTGCCCGGCAAGGGCAACCTCTCCTGCCGCACGACATCCAACGTTTTCTACCTGCTCGAAGATGAGGGGGTAGACACGCACTATATCGGCATGGTGGCCGAGAACATCAACATCGTGACACACTGTACCATGGTGCCCCTCGAAGTGGTCATGCGACGTATCGCCACAGGGTCCTTTGTACGGCGTAACCCGGAGATCGCCGAAGGCACGCGCTTCGTCCCTACCCTGGTCGAGTTCTTTTACAAGGACGATGCGCAGCACGATCCTCTGGTCACAGACGAGCAGATCGTGGAGATGAACGTGGCCACCCAGGATGAGATCGACACCATGCGCGACACGGGGCGCAAGGTCTTTGCCATCCTGGAAGGGGCCTGGGCCAAGCTGGATGTTACGCTGGTCGACTGTAAGATCGAGTTCGGACGCGATCCCGACGGCCAATTGTTGGTCGCCGACGTGATCGACAACGATTCCTGGCGCATCTGGCCCGGCGGCGACAAAAACCGCATGCTGGACAAGCAAGTCTATCGCAACATGCCCCAGGTGACAGACCAGGGCTTGGCCGATCTGTTGGCCAAATACGAGACCGTCGCCAACTTGACCGACAAGTTTGTCGAGGAGTAAGCCACCATGCCCGGACGCGTCATTATCCTGATGGGTTCCAAGAGCGACCTAGAGCATGTGACCAAGATCACGGCGCAGCTTGACCGGTTCGGCGTCGCCTATGTGGTGCGTGTAGCGTCGGCGCACAAGAGCACCCGCTACCTCCTCAGCCTGCTGGAGAGCTATGAGCAGGTCCGAGAAGCGACAGTCTACATTGCTGTAGCCGGGCGCTCCAATGCCCTGGCGGGCATGGTAGATGCGAACACGGCCTCCCCCGTGATCACCTGTCCCCCAGCCTCCACCGCTTACGGTGGGGCGGATATCTACTCCTCGCTTCGCATGCCCAGCGGAGTAGCGCCTCTGGTCATCCTGGAGCCCGACGCGGCGGCATTAGCGGCAGCCAAGATCTTGGCCCTTCAAGATCCGGCGCTGTGTGACCGGATCATCCGCTACCAGGCCGAGATGACGGAAGCCATCGTGGCCGCTGACAAGAGCCTGGGCAACGCCTGAGCGCGGTACCTTGGCAGTGAACGATAGGTTTATGGGCCGCAAGGCCTAGGCCCACCTCGGGCAAGGAATAGGATGTTCGATTCATCGTGGGATAATAGTGACTGGGATGAAGAGCTGGATCGCCCGCACGAAGCATGTGGGGTATTCGGCATATACGCCGCTGGCGAAGACGTAGCGCGCATCACCTTTTTTGCGCTCTATGCGCTGCAGCACCGCGGGCAAGAGAGCGCCGGCATCGCCGTATCCAACGGTCGACGGATTGAGCTGTACAAGGAGATGGGGCTGGTCTCGCAGGTTTTCAACGAGCACAACCTGAGCCCTCTGACGGGGCATATTGCCATTGGGCATACGCGGTATTCTACCGCTGACTCGTCGCGGCAGGTTAGCGCCCAGCCTTTCTTGCTGGAATCGGCGCTGGGGCCTGTGGCGCTGGCGCACAACGGGAACCTGGTGAATACAGAGGAGCTCCGCCGAGAGCTCTTCAGGCGGGGCGTGGGATTGGTCTCCTTTTGCGATAGCGAAGTGATGGTCCAGCTTCTGGTGGGGGGCCCGGGGAGAAACTGGGTGGACCGTATCCGGTCGCTCATGACCAAAGCGTTGGGCGCCTATTCGCTGACTATCCTCACTCGCGATGCTCTGTATGCCGTCCGGGACCCCTGGGGTTTTCGCCCTCTGTGCGTGGGGCGGCTGAACGGCGGCTGGGTGGCGGCGTCTGAGAGCTGCGCCTTGCAGACCATTGGTGGGCGAGAGATCCAGGAAATCCTGCCGGGAGAGATTGCGATGGTGGACAAGGATGGCCTGCACATCCTTGAGGGGGCAGAGCCGGGCAAGTCGAACCTGTGCATCTTTGAATACATCTACTTTGCTCGCCCCGATAGCATCATCGATGGGCAGCTCATCCATGAGGTGCGCCAGGAACTGGGGCGCGAGCTGGCTCGCGAACACCCTGTCGACGCCGACCTGGTGATCTCGGTGCCCGATTCGGCCACGGCAGCGGCCATCGGTTACGCCCAGGAATCGGGCATCCCCTATGGCGAGGGGCTGATCAAGAACCGCTATATTGGGCGCACCTTCATCCAGCCGAACGACCGCCTGCGCAAGGCAGGGATCGCGCTCAAGTTCAATCCTTTGCCCCAGGTGCTCGAGGGCAAGCGCATCGTGATTGTGGATGATTCGATCGTGCGCGGCAATACCACGGGGCGCATCGTGGAGCTCTTGCGCAGGACCGGGGCGAGCGAGGTGCACCTGCGCATCTCGTCCCCGCCCATCCAACATCCCTGCTTCATGGGTGTGGATATGGCCACCTACGATGAGCTGATCGCCCACAACCTGTCGGTGCAAGAGATACAGCACAAGATCGGCGCCGATTCGCTGGGTTACTTGAGCCTAGAGGGCATGATTCGCGCTGCGGGGCGATCCATCGGAGACTTTTGTGTAGCCTGTTTCACGGGAGATTACCCCTTCGAGCAAAAGGCTGGCGGCTTTGCCACTGCTGTTGCCGCAGGTTGCGATGAGGCACATGGAAGCTCCCTATCTGCGAGGAATGATCCGGAGGAGGGCGAGCCATGAAAGTGCTGGTCGTCGGTTCGGGAGGTCGAGAGCACGCCATCGCCTGGGCTCTGCGCCGCTCGCCGCGCGTGCGCGAGATCCACATCGCGCCGGGGAATGGCGGCACGGGGGATCTCGCCCGAAATGTGCCGATCGCCGCCGACAACATCTCTGGCCTGGTGGATTATTGCCGCACCTCCAACGAGCACGGCGAGGGTTTCGACCTGGCGGTGATCGGGCCAGAGATACCCCTGGCGCTTGGTCTCTCCGACGCACTACAGGGGATTGGGGTGCGGGTGTTTGGCCCTTCTGCCGCCGCCGCGCGCCTCGAGACCTCCAAAGAGTTCAGCAAAGATTTCATGCGCGCTAACCATATCCCTACACCGGACTATCGCGTTTTCAAGAACTATGACGAGGCCCTGAGATACCTGGAGCAGCGCTCAGCGCCTATCGTGGTGAAGGCTAGCGGCTTGGCCGCGGGCAAGGGCGCGATCGTCTGCCGGTCGATCAACGAAGCCAGGGCGGCGCTCAACCTGTGCATGCGTGAGCGGGCCTTTGGTGCGGCGGGCGATACGGTCGTGATCGAGGAGTGCTTGCGCGGGCAAGAGGTTTCGGTGTTGGCCTTTTGCGATGGACAGCGCGCCCTGCCCATGATCCTGGCCCAGGACCACAAAGCCGCTTACGATGGAGACCAGGGTCCTAACACGGGTGGGATGGGCGCCTATGCCCCGGCGCCGCTACTGGATGACCGGATGATGCGGCGGGTCATGGATCAAGTGCTGCAGCCAGCTATGGATGGCCTGCGCCGCGAGGGCACGCCGTATGTGGGCGTGCTCTATGCCGGGCTGATGCTCACGGGGGAAAATCCGCGCGCCCCGAGCGATTTCTCGCTGCTGGAGTTCAACTGCCGTTTTGGTGACCCGGAGGCGCAAGCCATCCTGCCGCTCCTGGAGACCGACCTGCTCACGGTGATGGAAGCCTGCATCGATGGAAGGCTCGATCAGGTAGCGTTGCGCTGGGCCAACGGCTATTGCGTGTGCGTGGTGGCGGCCTCGGGAGGATACCCGGGGCATTATGAACAAGGGCTGGAGATTCGTGGCGTTGATAGTGCCGCTGCACGGCCAGATACGGTGGTCTTTCACGCCGGCACCAAGCGAGAGGGGGATCGCTTGCTCACGGCAGGCGGGCGGGTGCTGGGGGTTACCTCGTGGGCCGATAGCCTGCAAGCAGCGATCGAGAGGGCCTACGCGGCTGTTGATGTCATCCACTGGCCGGGCATGATGTTCCGCCGCGATATCGGCGAAAAGGGTCTGTAGGGAATCGGGGGATAACACATGGCTAAAAGTGACGAGGCGCCCGCCGCGAGTGCCTATGCGGCAGCGGGCGTGGACATCGAGAAAAAGAATCGCGCCTTCAAGATGATGAGCGAAGCGGTACGCTCCACCTACGGGCCAGAGGTGTTGTGGGGCATTGGGGCCTTTGGGGGGTTGTTCGATGCCGGTCGATTGGCCAAGATGCAAGCGCCGATCTTGGTGGCCTCTACCGATGGCGTGGGCACCAAGGTCAAGGTGGCCATGGCCATGGGCAGTTATGGCACGTTGGGTTACGATATCGTCAATCATTGTGTGAACGACATCCTGGTGCAGGGAGCGGACCCGCTTTTCTTCCTGGACTATGTCGCCTCGTCAGTGCTCGATCCCGAGGTCGTGGCCGCCATCGTAGGGGGCATCTCGGCAGCCTGTCGTGAAGCGGGCTGCGCCCTGCTCGGCGGCGAGACGGCCGAGATGCCCGGCGTCTATAATGCGGGCGAGCTCGACCTGGCGGGCACCATCGTGGGCCTCGTCGAGCGCTCGGAGATTATCGATGGGCACAGCATCGCGCCCGGCGACGTATTGCTCGGCCTGCCTTCCTCGGGCTTGCACACGAACGGCTACTCCCTGGTGCGGCGGATCTTTGCCCCACAGACCTATGACCGATATATGGACGACCTGGGGCGCTCTCTGGGCCAAGCCCTGGTAGAGCCACATCGCTCCTACCTGCCGCAGATACGTGCGATTCGCCAGCTGGTAAAGATCAAAGGATTGGCCCATCTTACCGGAGGCGGCTTTGTCGATAATATCCCGCGCATTCTGCCCGAGGGAGTGGGGGTTACTATTGAGCGCGTAACTTGGCGCGTGCCGCCGCTCTTCCAGCTCATCCAGCGCGAAGGGCGTATCGACCGAGACGAGATGTACCGGGTCTTTAACATGGGAATCGGCATGGTGGTCATCGTAGCCCCCGGCGACGTCATGAATACCCTGGCCCTTGTGGGCGGGGAAGCGCATCTGATCGGGCGCGCCCGGGCCTGGGAAGAGGGCACGCCCAGGGTGGCACTGCTATGAACAACCTGGCTGTGCTCGTTTCCGGCAGCGGCACCAACCTGCAGGCGATCATCGATGCCTGTGCTTCGGGAGCCTTGCCCGATACGCGCGTGGCGGTGGTGGTGTCGAACCGCCGAGAGGCCTACGCGTTGGAGCGCGCGCGCCAGCATGGCATCCCCACGATCTACCATCCGCTGGCGCCCTATCGCAAGCCCGGCCGCACGCGCGAGCAATACGATGCCGACCTGGTGGAAAAGTTGCGCCCCTACGACATCGACCTTGTGGTCCAAGCCGGTTGGATGCACATCCTGAGCATGGTCTTTCTGAAGCACTACCCGGGGCGCGTGCTCAATATCCACCCCGCCCTGCCAGGGACCTTTCCCGGGATGCACGGCATCCAGGAAGCGTACGAGGCCTATCAGCGGGGTGAGATCACCTATACCGGCGTGATGGTGCACCTGGTGCCCGATGAGGGCGTGGACGTTGGCCCTGTGGTGGTTCAGCAAACGGCGCCGATCTACGCTACGGATACCCTGGAGGATCTCGAGGCGCGGATCCATGCTGTGGAGCACCAGGTGTATGTGGAAGCGATCCGGCGCGTGCTGGGTTTACCCGCAGTGAAGAGCTAGTTCCAATTCTCAGCGTAGCGCAGCACGACAGAGTGCAGCTCCGTGGTGCAGCGCTCACAAAAAGGCCAACCTGCCTTCTCCTCTTCCAGCCCCAGAGCAGCCCATTCCTCTTCAGTGGAAGCGTGTCGCATCGCGCAACGATTGGTGCAGTGCATCTCCAGGCCCAGGCGAGCCACTTCCTCGCCCCGCACCAAACTAGGCACCCCAAAGACATGACCCAGATGGTGGTGTACCAAGCGTCGCAACGCGCGATCGCGGGCCAGCTCATCCGTGAGCTGGCGCAGGCGATGCACCGACATGACCGCAGCAAGGCCGGGGAGGCTGCTTCCCAAGGTATAGTGATCGGGCCTCAACCGGGCCAGCGCCACCGGGAAATCGGTGAGGTCCTGGTCCAGGAGAGCCAGGTCAAAGTGAGGGTCTCCCTTTTGCCAGGGCTCCTGGCGCACCAGCTCCAGAAAAGTCGGGGCGATGACACAGCCCAGCTCGGCGTTGAAGCTGCTGTCGATGTACCATTGGGTGCCCCAGTACGGGCGGTCGGGCAGTAGACCAGGGATCACCCAGTTGCCAAAGACCCGCGCCTGAATGGGCGGCTGTGCCAAAGCGCTGGGATGGCGGAGATAGAGCCACTTGAGCAGGCGATCGATGGCGTTGACCAACACGCCACTCTCGTGCTCGCTGACTCCTTCCGACCACATGACCGAGATGAACTTGGTCATCGTTGCGTCACTCTCCAACCATCCTTACACAGAAACTCCTCTCGGCCACATCCTATGCAGCGTTCACGCAAGCCCACGATGACTTCTATGGGCGGTTTTCTGTATGACACGCGGGCTCCAAACCAGAAAGGGCCTAGTGATCAAGCTCATTATGCCACACCGCGTGACGGATGGCAACCGCAGCCAAGTTAGGGTATGAAGATGTGAAGCAATACCATTGACAAACATTTGCGGGCATGTTATAGTGGCAATGTCAGCAAGGAAAGCCAACTGGGGACCTACCGTAGGTCACCTCCAAACACCCAGAATCTTGTGGCGAGCTTACAGTGGTTCTTATGACTTCTCAGTCATCTGATGACTCCTCAGTCATCTGGATAGAACGGAGTGCTGTAGCGCGATGTTGACCGTTTTTGTGGATCGAGGACGCTCCCAGAGTAGCACGGATTTTCGCCCAATCCTCGAGTTTTTCCTCCAGGGCTGCCTGGATCGTGCCATAGATCATGCCTCGACACCCGTTCTGCTACAGTTGACTCGTGCCCTGACCTTCGCCCTGCGCCTCACTATCGTGTCACCCCTAGTCGCTGAGGGAATAGTGCCTGGCGCGTAACTTCCCATACCCCTATCAGGGGGCGAGGTGCGT
>CAYQDH010000144.1:0-2543 GCA_964416075.1 uncultured Anaerolineales bacterium
AGCGGTTGGCCGGGGAAGCTGAGCGGCTGGGATCTGCGGCGCTGCATGCCCAGTTGGCGGCGGTGGATCCCGTGGCTGCGGCGCGCATCGACGCGCGCAACGTGCGCCGGGTGATCCGCGCGTTGGAGGTCTACTGCCGGACGGGAACGCCTATCTCGCAGTTGCAGCGCAAGGAGCGGCCCGGGTATCGCATGCTCAGGCTCGGGCTGACCATGCCGCGCGATGCGCTTTACCGGCGCATCGACGAGCGGGTGGACCGCATGATGGCCGAGGGGTTGGTGGAAGAGGTGCGTGGCCTGGTGGCTCGCGGCTATGGCGATAATCTGCCGAGCATGTCGGGCCTGGGCTACCGGCAGATCGGGCAATATCTGCGCGGCGAGGTAAGTCTGGATGAGGCGGTGGCGTTGGTCAAGAGGCACACGCGCCGGTTTGTGCGGCAACAATACAACTGGTTTCGCTTGGAGGATGAGGGGATACGCTGGCTCGATATGGCTCGTTACGATGAAGGGGCGCTGATCGCTGTGGTGGGAGGTTTCCTGGCCCAGGGTGGCCGGCAGCCGGAGAGCTGTCCCACAGCGGAGATAGACAAGGGGTGATCTGAGGATGCCGCGCAGATCGAGTGCCTCGTCGCGTCGCTGGCGAACGGTGGCCCTGCTGTTCCTGGCACTCGTGGCTGGGCTGGCCGCGATGCGCTGGTTCCAGGGGCGCGATATGTTCCTGCCTGCTACGGCTAGTTTGCTCGTCCTGGAGAACGATGTCACCGTGGTGATGGCGGACGCGGGCCAGGCCACGCTGCAGATGGGGCAGACGCTCCCCTTGCAGCGCGGAGATCGGGTGACGACCGGCGCGAGGGGACGGGCCAAGTTGACGTTTCCAGGCGGAGAGACCACCGAGCTGGGGGTTGGTACCGATCTGTCCATTCTAGAGCTGCACGAGAGCTCGGCGTCGCGCACCCTGGTCGTGGCCCTGGCGCTGCAGCAAGGGAGCACTCTGACGCGGATACGCCACATGCTGCTACAGGGGATGCGCTTTGAGATCGAGACCCCCGCAGCGAGCGTGGGCGCGCGCGGCACGGTTTTCCGGTGCGACGTGCTGGACAAGGCGCACGCCTATGTGGCCGTGTACGAGGGCGTGGTGAGCGTGTCGATGGGGGAAAACAGTGTCGAGTTGGCGGCGGGCCAGGGCGTCGATGTGCGGCTGGGCCAGCCGCTGAATCCGGTGGCCGTGTCGGGGGACCCTGTGCTGGGGGACGTGGCTGCTAACCCGGCGGGCGGCAGTGGCGAGGCGGGCGCCGACAAAACACCACCCGCACCCGGTGCGACGGCGACGCTGACGGTCCGCGAGCTGACGCTCTTTCCCGCTGTGGAGACGCCGACCCTTCCTGGGGATGAGTATGGCAGCTATACGGTACGCGCGGGGGACACACTGTATAGCATCGCGCGGCAGTACGGACTGCCCTGGGAGACGATCTGGGAGGCCAACAAGAGCACCCTGGAGCGCCCGGAGATGTTGCAGGTGGGGCAGACTTTGCGCATACCGCCGGCGCCCTGAGAAGGGGAGTCAGGCGGAGGCGCTGCGGTGAGCCTCCCGGATGGGTTGGGGGAGGCGATATCTGGGGGTGCAGCGCAGGACCCAGGTGAGCGCGGTCTGTAGGCTGATCCTGTGGCCCACGGAGACGTAGATCGGCTTGATCTGGGTGCGCGTGCGTAGGACCGCGCCGATGACCTCCTCAGCATCGTAGAGCCAGGTGTGGGAGCCGCGCTCCGGCCCGGGCTCCTGATAGCTGCCGACCAACCTCGACTTGGCGCAGCCGATGGTGGGATGGTCGAGCAGGATGCCGATGTGGCAAGCGATGCCCAGGCGTCGCGGATGGGCGTAGCCGTGGCCGTCGACGATGAGCAGGTCGGGGAGGCTCTCCAGGCGCGCGAGCGCATCGAGGACCACGGGTGTCTCACGAAAGCTCAGGAGGCCTGGCACGTACGGGAAAGCGAGCGGGCGTTCGGCCCTGGCCCGCTCGACCACGAGCAGGTCGGGCATGCTGAGCACGACCACGGCGGCGCGAGCCACCTCTCCCCTGATCCCCACGTCGATCCCCGCCACACTGCTGATGGTGCCCAAGCGATCCTCGCACTCGACGCGGGTGGCAAGCTGCCGCTGCAGGTCGGCCGCCTGGCGCGGCGTGAGATCCCAGGGATGCTCCAAGCTGGGGACTAGCACGAGGGCTCCTCGGAAGCGTGACTGACGGGCTCTGATGCTGCGGCAGGGGCTGGGGCATCGGCCCTGAGGTTCAGGTATCGCTCCGCGAACAGCGGATACAAGTGGGTGGCCTGCGTAACCCCGTCCGTGCTCCAATGAATCGAGCGATCCATGGCCAGAAAGGCCACTTCCTGCGGTCCTCCCAGGGCGCCATGGCAGGCCCATTGGTCCTCGAAGCAGACCACGGTCTCCTTCTGCTCATCATAGTGCCCCATGAGGATCAGGTCGCCGGAGTGAGAGAAGGATGCCAGGCGAAGAATCTGTGCTGCCTGAACACCCGGCGTAGC
>CAYQDH010000144.1:2643-7098 GCA_964416075.1 uncultured Anaerolineales bacterium
CCTGGCCCCAACGTGAGCACGCCCTCGCGTGATAGCACCACCACCTGGTCATCCTCGCGGCCGATCACCAACCAGATGCCCGGGTGTGCAGCCAGGTTGCTGATCAGGTTGGGGTACAGGATGGCGATCTCGCTGAGGTCCATTTGGCGAGGCGCCACGTTCATGTAAACATGAGAGAGAGAGCCCGAATTGCGCACCACCAGGTCGAGACGACGCTCCCGGTCGGAATATTCTAGGATCTCTTCGTCGAGCGCGGTGCGCTGCAAGACCAGGCTGCGAATCTTGCGAGGGATATAGGCCAGGGGCGGGCTGACGTTAGCCTCGATGGCGGCAAGCTCGTCGAGCAAGTACTTGATCTCTAGGATCTCCTGGCTCTCGGGGGCAAACTCTTCACTGACGCGCATGCGCTGGTCGCCCAGGCTGCTGCTGATGACCTGTCCCAAGCTCTGGCCATAGGTGTGTCGAAAGGGCGCGGCTGCCGTCATACCGTGGTCAGAGAGGATGTAGAGGTCATAGTCGCGGCTGAGGCCCAGCCTGCGCAGGTTATCGATGCGGCGAATCCTGGCATCGATGGCTCGCAAGGCTCGCAACGCAGGCTTGCTCAAGGGGCCATAGTGGTGGGCCAGGTGGTCGTAGCCGTAGTAGGTGGTATAGAGCGCCGGCACCCCGCGGTAGATATCGACCAGCAGGGCAAAGGTCTGGACATCGCGAAAAACCACGCTCCCTAGAATGCGCGAGAGAGAAAAGCCGGGCTCCAGCGGGCGAGGGGCGCGATCTCCGAACAAGGCCATCACATGCTGGACCGCCTCGGTCAGGTATTCCCAGATGGAGAGGGCCAACGTCATGAGCGAGCGGATCGGGTTCAGGACGAAAAGCAACAAGATCCCCAGGCCGCGGACGCTCTCGAAAAAGCGCTTGCGGTGCAGCGCTCCCAAAGTGAACATCGAAACCGAAGCGTCGCCATCGAACATGTTCATGAAACTGGAGCCGCCGGTGAGGATGCCGACGCGGCCGGCAGAGATGCGGTCCTGGATGTCGCGGATGGCAGAAGGGGTCTTGCAGACGATGGCCTCGTTGCGAGCCTTGTCGTACCATCGAAAGGCGGGGATATCGTCGTTGTTGCCGAACATGATGCCTGCCTGCGCCGCTGGTGTGGTGCATGGGAGGCCGCTATACCATCGGCGCAGCACCATGTCGCCCCGTCGCAAGAGGCGCTCGAGCGTCGGCGCATAGCCGAGATCGATGGCTGAGGCGAGGTATTGGTGAGCCAGGCCATCAACCTGGATCACGATAAATCCGCGACGGTCGGCGCCCACGCTTTTCCGCAGGCCTAGCCGCCGAATGATGGCCGCGTATTTCTTGGAGTAGTAAAAGCCCGAGAGTGCAGCGATGACGTCCGCGATCCCCTGCGCTAGGGCGAGCAAAAACGAACGCACTCAGGTCTCCAGCACGGAATTATCCCCGCCGAAAGGATTGGCCACATAGTTGTCGGCATTCCAGTCGTTCTGCCAGTCTCGGCCATTGATAAGGTAGCGGAATTGGTAGGTCTTACCCTTGTCCAGCTCGAGGGTGATCTGCCATGTGCCATCGTCAGTTCGACTATGGACCAGCGGATGCGAACGGCGATTCCAGCCGTTGAAATCGCCGACCAGATAGACGCTTTCCGCCCAGATGGAACTGGGCAGTCGGAAAGTGACGAGGACCTTGTCGGGCCTGGGACAGGACTCTTTGACAATCATAGTTGACCTCTTTGTTGATGCCTACACAATAGTGTGCGGCTTGGTCCCAAACGGCGATGTTTGGGTGCCCAACTCGAAGGCGTTGGGCATGCAGTTTGTACCTGGCCTAATCGGCCAGTATGGAACCACCGATGAACTCGCGCAGAATGGAGTTGCTGGGCACCATATCGGGTTGGCAAGGCTTGACCCACTGCAGAAAGGCCAGCAACCGTCGCGCCTCGATCCAGGCCAGCGATTGCCTGGGCACGCGGAGCAGAAGGGGCTCGGCGAAGGGCTTGAGCACAGCCAGCTCGTAAGCAAGCGCCGAGTTGAACATAATATCCGCGTTCTCCTGATAGGGAAAGATGTTGCGTTCCTCGCCCTTGCGCACGCTATCCCAGCGCTCGATGGTATCCTTGGCCTGATAGCCCCTGTATTGGGCGTCGCGCACCATGCGCCTGAGAAGCCGGGAGTCGGTGGTGGGCACGCGATTGTGGTGATCGATATTGAGCTGGGTAAGGGCTGAGACATAGACGCGATAGATGCATTCCTCGGGCACGCTGGATAGGAGCCGGGGGTTGAGACCGTGAATGCCCTCGATGATGAGGACGGCGCCTTCCGGCAGGCGCATTTCCTGGCCATCGAGGCTGCGACCGGACTTGAAGTCGTAGGTCGGCGGGCGCACCGTTTCCCCAGCCAGCAGGGCGAGGATCTGCTGGTTGAACAAGGGCAGATTGATCGCTTCCAGCGCCTCAAAGTCCTGGTTGCCCTCCGCATCTCGCGGCGTTAGCACCCGATCGAGGAAATAGTCGTCGGTGCCCAGGGTGAAGGGCTGTAGGCCATTCACGATCAACTGGACGCTCAGCCGCCTGGCAAAGGTCGTCTTGCCCGATGACGAGGGCCCCGCGACCAGGACGACTCGCGCCCGGCACTGCTCTTTTCCCGGGCCGCGATGGGCGATGGCGTCGGCGATCTTGGCGATGTTCTTCTCCTGGAGCGCTTCGGCCACCAGGATGTCGTGACGAATAGCTCCGCTGAGGACCGCCGCGTTCAGGGAGCTGATATCCTCCATATTGAGGATGTCGAGCCAGCCCCCATACTCGCGAAATATGGTGGACAGCTTGGGGTATTCGCGCTCGATAGGCAGCCTGCCGGGGTCGCTTCGCTGTGGCAGGGCCAGGATGATCCCATCCTGGACCAGCTCCAGACGAAAAAGCTGCATCTGGCCCGTGCTAGCCATCATATAGCCATAAAAGTAATCGTGCAGGCCGCGCAGGACGTAGACGGCGATGTCGGATTCCTCGCGATAGGCCAGCAAGCGCACCTTGTCGTGATAGCCCTGAGCGGCAAAGAGCGCGGAGGCCTCGCTGACAGGCATGTGCTTTTTGAGGATGGGCTCATCGGCGGCCACGATCTCGCGCATGCGGGCCTCGATGGCCCGCAGCTCCTGCTGGCTGAAAAGGGGGCGGCCCTCGATCTGGCAGAAAAAGCCACCCAGGGGAATGGCATGATCGACGATCACCGTGGCCTCGGGGTAGAGCTCGTGCACCGCGACGATGAACAGGAACGAAAGGGAGCGCTGATAGATGCGGATCCCATCGTGAGTGGTTAGGTCCAGGGGCTGTACGGAAACGTCCCTGGTGACGGGCCAAGAGAGCTCCTCCAGAGACCCATCGACGAGGGCGGCGACGATCGGAATGGGCTGCGAGGCGTAGGCGGCGCGGATGAAGGCCTGGAGCGGCGTGCCGAGGGGAGCCTCAAAGGCGCGCCCGTCGGAGACGCGCACTTGCGCCGTCGTCCTGGGCTCAGTGAGTCGAACAGGGTTCTCCTGGGGCTTACCGGCCTTACGGGTGATCTCGCTCATGCCGGAGCCTTTCCGGGCGTGCCCTGGCCATACTTGTCCACATAGCGCTGATGTCCGCGGCGCACCTCGTCCGCGGGGATCTCGTCCGGTGCTCCGATGTGCAGGGCATCTCCGAGCGTCAGAGCATAGTACACGGTGCGGGCCACATCCTCGGTCATGACGGCGGCCTTGACCGCGGACATAACGGAGGGGCCAATGGTAAAGACGCCATGGTTTTTCATGAGGATGGCCGGGCTGGAGCCGATGGAGCGCACGATTTCCTGGCCGATCTCCTCCTCTCCGATCTGGGCATAGGCGCCCACGGGGACGGGGCCACCGAACTCGTCGGCGATGGCGGTGAGGTAGACGGGGATGGTGAGGCCGTGAGCGGCAAAGGCTGTGGCAAAGGCCGAATGGGTGTGCACGATGCCCAGCACATCGGGCCGCTGGCGATAGATGTATAGATGGGTGGGAGCGTCGACCGAGGGCTTGAGCTGGCCCTCCAAGATGCGGCCCTCCAGGTCCAGAATGACGATATCGGCTGCCGTGAGGCGCTCATAGGGCACGCCGCTGGGCTTGATGGCCACATAGCCGGTGGCCGGGTCGCGGCCGCTGACGTTGCCGCTAGTCCAGGTGACGAGCCCCGCTTGGGGCAGCGCCATATTGCCGCGATACACTTGGTCTCGCAATTCCTCCAGCAAGTTCCACTCTCCTGTCCGATCGGTGGTGACACGCCAGGCAGGTCGTCCACTCTTCAGGGGGCCGGATGGGCGCGGCGCGCGCTCGACGGCGGGTGCATCCTGCTGAGTAGACGGGTGCGCAGTGGCATGGTACAGAGTATCAGGGTGTAAGACACCGAAATTATCGCTTTTTGGGGGCGAACTGTCAATTGCG
>CAYQDH010000144.1:7198-11071 GCA_964416075.1 uncultured Anaerolineales bacterium
GATGGGGAGGTTATGGATATGGGACGAGAGATCAAGGGCATTGTGGTGCCTGTGGTGACGCCGTTCAACCGGAGTGACGAATCGGTGAACGAGGCCGGGCTGCGCAGGATCGTGAATTACCTGATCGATAGCGGGGTGCATGGCCTCTTTCCCTCGGGGAGCCAGGGCGAGCTATTCGCCCTGAGCACGGACGAGAAAAAGCGGGTCATGGATGTGGTCATCGAAGAGGCGAACGGCCGCGTGTTTGTGATGCCCAGCACGGGGGCGGTGACGACGCGCGATAGCATCGACCTGACGCGACATGCCGAAGCTGCTGGCGCCGATGCGGTGTCGGTGATCACGCCGTATTTCATCCGGCCTTCGAACGAGGAGCTGAAAGAGCACTATATTCGCATCGCCGCATCGGTGAGCATCCCCGTGCTGGCCTACAACAACCCGGACCGCACGGCGCTCCCTCTGGCGCCCGCTGTGGTGGCGGCTGTGGCCAAGGCCGCGCCCAACTTTATCGGGGTGAAGGACTCGAGCGGGGACCTGACCAATACGATGGCCTATATCGAGCAGACGCCGCCCACATTCCGCACCTTTATGGGGCGCGATACGATGATCTATGCGGGGTTGTGCTATGGCTGCGCGGGGGCGGTGGCTGCTACGGCCAACGTGGCCCCAGACCTGGTGATGGGGATCTATAACTCGTTCATGGCGGGAGACCATGCCAAGGCGCTCGACTACCAGCTCAAGCTGTCACCGCTGCGTCGCGCTTTTTCGTTGGGCACCTTCCCGGTGGTGATCAAGGATGCCATGGAGCTGATGGGCTTGCCTGCAGGGCCGGCGCGCGCGCCGATTGGCTCGCTCAAGGGGGAAGAGCGCGAGAGGTTGATCAGTATTCTGCGCGACATGGGCAAGATCAAGTAGGGTGGCCCACAGCTCCTCGCCTCAGCGTTCCACGGTGGGGAAAGCGTTGCGCAGCTTGACAATGATCCACACACTGAGCAGGGCCAGTAGGATATTGACCCCTTCGGCGAGGACAAAGCCGGAGAGCCTCGCCAGCCCCGGGACGATGACGGCGATGGAGAGGTGGTACAGGACAGCAAAGCCGAACCAGCGCTTTTGGCGCTGGATAATGGTTTGCATGACCAGCAGCGCCCAGGCTACCTGGTGAACCAGGGCCAGGATGCGCTCCAGAGCCACGATCAGGGGTTGCTCCCAAGATGTGGCCACGATAGCCGCGATCTGTTCTCGCAGGGCGGGACTTGCCTCACTGCCCAACGACTGCATGAGCGCGTTCAGGTCCAGATTGCTGAGGATGATGTAGGCCAGGAAATAGACGAAGGTCAGTCCCGCGATGAGGATCACCGTCTCCAGGGATCCCTGACCCAGGCCATACATCACACCGTTGCGCCAGGTGAGTCGAAACCCACCGCGGGGAAAGAGGTAGCGATAGCCGCACCAGCGCCCGAACTCTTCGATCAAGCTGGTGGTTAGGGCCAGGGCCATCATCCATAGAAAGGCTGCCCCGCTCGACTCCAGGCGGGCCGACATCACGGCGTCCAGATAGACGCTGATGGGTAGCCAGGTGAACAATTGGAACACGGCGAACACCAGGGCGCCGTAGACAAAGATCTGCCACGAGGTCCGTGTGCGGCGTCGGTAGTAGATGGCCAGCGCAAACGGAAAGCCGACCTGCATGGCCAGAGACAGCATAAACGAGATAATGGTGCCGAAGCGCAAAGTGCCCCCAATCCCTGTGATGTGGCTGATAGTATGGGGCATTGCTATGCCCCTTGGCATAGCAGTGCCCTGGCATCGCTATGCCCCAGGCGGCAAGGAAACAACCATGCCTCGATCTTGCCCTGACGGCCCCATTATACGCGGGTGGCCCGCCAAAGCAAGGCTCGATGCGACGAATCCTGGCCTAGTGGGTTTGGCAACGGCCAACAATCTATGGCCACAAGCGGGCTGGGTTTCGGACAGGACTTGGCCAAGGTCGAAAAGGCCGTCGGGCCGAGCGCAAACAACAGATGCCGGCTATAGTAGACGGGGATGTTTCGCTTCGCTCAACATGACATAAGCATGAAAATGACAAGGCGCTAATTGTGGACTTGACGACAATACAAAAGTGGAGTATATAAGCATCGCAAGACTATGTTGGCTGGGTGCGGCCCCATTGGCCGATAGGAGTCGTACACGGGCGAAAGGAGGGTAGGGCGCGGCCGCCGTGTTTCTTTTTACTGATTTCCTAACGATTTGAAAGGGAGGTTCATTGAGATGTTGCAAGAGTTCAAGAAATTCGTCCTTCGTGGCAATGTGCTGGATCTGGCGGTGGCGGTCATCCTGGGCGCCGCGTTTGGGGCGATCGTCAAGTCGTTCGTGGATGACATCATCATGCCGCCCGTTGGGTTGCTTTTGGGAGGGATCGACTTCTCCAGCCTGTTCCTGACGCTCAAGCAGGGCGCGCCGGCGGGTCCCTATACCACCGTGGCCCTGGCCAAAGAGGCGGGCGCCGTGACGATGAACTATGGGGTTTTCATCAACAACATCATCACCTTTGTCATCGTCGCCTTTGTGCTGTTCTTGATCATTCGTGCCGCGAACAAGCTGCAGAAACCGGCGGTTGCTGCTCCCGTTACGACCAAGGACTGCCCGCATTGCTTTACGGCGATCCCCATCAAGGCCAAGCGCTGCCCCAATTGCACTAGCCAGCTGTAAGCCATCGATGCCGCTGCGAGCAAGCCTAAGGAGGTGTTGACTATGACCGTCGCGATTGCGAAGGTTAGAGGAATCACAGAGAGCGCGGCCGTATCGATGAAGGGGTCAGAGATCAAGGACAGTGCGCAGTTTCTGGCTGCGGCGCGCACGGCCGCGGACCGCGCGATGCTGGCTGAAAAGCTGGGCGTGACGCCACAGGTGGTGCTCGAATGGGCCAACCGCGCGGATCTTATTCGCATCAAAGGGATTGGCAGTGTGTTCTCGGATCTCCTGGAGGAAACCGGCGTGGATACGGTGATGGAGCTGGCCAGGAGGAACGCGGAGAATCTGCACGGCAGGTTGCTGGAGGTGAACGCGGACAAGCAAGTGGCTGGCCGCGCGCCCACGCTGCAGATGGTGGAGAGCTGGGTGGCAGAGGCCAAGCAGCTACCCAGGATGCTCGAGTACTGAGTCAGGCGTCGCAGCACCAAGGACGCAGCGACCAAGGTGTGATGTGTTGCGGTGTTGGCCTGACGATGGACGCGAGCCGTGAGCGCGGGACGGAAACCGCGGCGACAGGTTACTAGGGGGGGCCTGGATATGCGCCATGGCGGGCATCCAGGCCCCCTATGTTTGTGCGACCAGGGGCAAGATGTCCGGCGCGTAGGGGAGGACGGTGACTCGTGCATCGGTTCCGTGACGGGCCAAGGCCGCGGCCAGGGCGTCGTCGAGCGAGTCTGAAGGGGTGAAGCCCAGCGCGCGGGCCTCCTGGGGGCTGATGCCCTGCGAGACCATGGTGATGGAGGCTCGGCGGCGGACGTTCGACCAAGCCAGGGCCAGCGCTCCCCCTGTAAGGTCGGGAACCTCCCCGGCGCGGATGGCGCGATCGATCTCCTCGCTCGGCCGCCCCGCCAGATCGATCGTGTCCGGATGCGTAGCGGCCACCCCCTCGGGACAGGGCGTGACCACGATGATCGTGCCGCCCCGGCGGACACACAACTCGGAGGGGTAGAGCGTCTTGTGCGCCTGCCAGAATTCGCTGTCGCAGGGCGACGATCCGGCGACCACGATATCGGCCAGGGCGGGCACCGCTACGCCATAGATCTGCTGTGCCAGGCCCGCGCCCCAGCGAAAGGCGCGCTGCGGATCGCCGTAGGTGGCGCCCACCAGGCGACCGCGATGATCGAG
>CAYQDH010000145.1:0-11059 GCA_964416075.1 uncultured Anaerolineales bacterium
GGTGGTGGCGGACTGGCCCAGCTTGACGTAATCCAGACCCACATCGTGCAGCGTCTGCAGGATGCGCGCGATCGTGGGAAAGTTGGCGAAAAACTTGAGCGCCTCCTGCACATCCATGTCCAGCACCTCGGCGATGTTCTTGCCCTTGTACTTGATGGACAATGTCTCGCGATTGAAACGCTTGCCCTTGCACTCGGGACAGGTAACCCACACATCGGCCAAAAAGTGCATCTCGATGCGTCGCTGGCCGTGGCCCCCACAGGTCTCGCAACGGCCTCCCTTGACATTAAAGCTAAAGCGCCCCGAGCGATATCCCCGCGCTTTGGCCTCGGGGACCGTGGCAAAGACCTGGCGAATCAGGTCAAAGACGCCCACGTAAGTGGCCGGGTTCGAGCGCGGTGTGCGCCCGATGGGGTCCTGAGTGATGTCGATTACCTTGTCCAGGTGCTCCAGCCCCTCCAGCCGGTCATGGTCGCCGGGCCGCTCCTGGGCGTTATGCAACGCACGGGCCAGGGCGGGGTGCAGCGTCTCTGCCACCAGGCTGCTCTTGCCGCTGCCGCTCACACCGGTGACACAGGTGAGCAGTCCCAACGGAAAGCGCACGGTGACGTTCTTCAGGTTATGCAGGCGCGCGCCTACGATGCTCAACGCCTTGTGGTTAGGCTGGCGCCGCTGCATGCCATTGGGCGCCAGCACGGCCAGCTCGCCGCTCAGGTAGCGCCCTGTCAGTGACCGGGGGTCACGAGCCACAGCCTCTGGGGTCCCTGCCGCAATGATCTTCCCCCCGAGCACACCCGCCCCCGGCCCCATGTCGATGAGCCAATCGGCGGTGTGCATCGTCTCGGCATCGTGCTCCACCACGAGGACGGTGTTTCCCAGGTCCCGCAAGCGAAGCAGCGTGTCCAGCAGCTTGCGGTTGTCCCGGGCGTGCAGCCCGATGGAGGGCTCATCCAACACATAGAGTACACCCACCAGCCCGCAGCCGATCTGGCTGGCCAACCGAATGCGCTGCGCTTCTCCACCGGAGAGAGAGGGCGCGGGGCGGTCCAGGGTCAGATAGTGCAATCCCACGTTAAGCATGAATTGCAGGCGATCGCGGATTTCTTTAAGCACTTCCGTCGCGATCTCGCGCTGGTCATCCACCAAGGCGATGCCAGGCTGGCCGTTTGCCGAGCCATGGAGCCCATTCACCCAGTAGAGGGCCTCGTCGATGGTCAGCTTGCCCACCTCGGTGATCGTCCGCTCCCCCACAGTGACGGCTCTGGCTTCGGGCCGCAGGCGGGCGCCGTTGCACGTGGGGCAGGGCTGCTCGCTCATGAAACTGCCATACCAGCGCTGTGTATAATCCGACCTGGTCTGGCGGAAGAGACGGTTGATGTTCTGGACGATCCCGCCGAGTGCACGGACGCTCTCTCCCGACCAGCTCCCCCGCTCCGATTGGGAGCGCCAGGTGAAACGGATCTTTTCCTCGCCGGAGCCATAGAGGAGCGCGTTGCGAAAATGCTCGGGCAGGTCCTTCCAGGGCTTGCCCAGGTCCACGCCATAGTGGGCGGCGATCTGCTCGAGGTGGTGGATCAGCCCGCTCTTCTTTTTCTGGCGCAGGTCTCCGTACCAGCGCAATGCGCCATCGATCACGGAGAGATCGGGGTTGTGGATGATCAAGCCGGGGTCCACTTTGAGCTGCGTGCCCAGGCCACTGCACGTGGGGCACATCCCCAAGGGCGAGTTGAAACTGAACACTTGCGGCGAAAGCTCGGGGAAACTGATGTTACAGTGCGGGCAGGCGTTCTGCTCGCTAAGGATCAACTCCTCGCCGTCACCCACCGCAGCGATGAGTATCCCCTCGCCCACCCGCAAGGTGGTTTCTACCGAATCGGTCATCCGGGCCAAGAACTCGTCTCGGCTGCCATTACCATCCTCTTCGGGCACACGGAGGCGGTCGATGATCAGCTCGATGTTGTGCTGCTTGGTCTTGGCCAGCTTGATCTCCTCGCTCAGTTCCAGGGGCACGCCATCGATGCGCGCGCGCACGAACCCATCGCGCCGCGCCTGCTCCAGCAACTCCGCATGGGTACCCTTGCGTTGCCGGGCCACCGGCGCGAGGAGCTGCAAGCGAGTCCCCGGTGGCAGCGAGGCCAACTGCTCAGCAATGCGCTGCGCCGTCTGCGCCTGCACGGGGCGACCACAGCTGGGGCAATGCGGCAACCCGGCGCGAGCATAGAGCACCCGCAGATAGTCCATCACCTCGGTGACGGTGCCCACCGTGGAACGCGGGTTCTTGCTCACCGCCTTTTGTTCGATGGCGATCGCCGGACTAAGCCCCCCGATATAGTCCACCTTGGGCTTTTCCATCTGCCCCAGAAACTGGCGGGCATAGGAGGAGAGGCTCTCCACGTAACGGCGTTGCCCCTCGGCATAGATGGTATCGAAGGCCAGCGAGGACTTGCCGCTGCCGCTTACGCCGGTGAGCACCACCAGTCTATTGCGCGGGATCGTGACGTCGATGTTCTTGAGATTGTGTTGTTGCGCGCCACGGATGGTGAGGTTTTCGGGTTCCATCGTTGTCTCCCATGGATGTGACATGGCGAGAGATCAGGGTGAAACGCTGGTCGCGTAGGAAATCAATGCATCAGCAGAGGAAAAGAGTTGACAGAACATGAACATTTGTTCTAATCGGAGCGGAGTATAGCACAGTCGTGCGAGTTCGCCAAATCCCTCCCCCTCCGTCTTTGACAGGCCAGATTCTGCGGCCTATAATGCTCGCCGAGTTCGTTACGTTTCGCGGACGATTCTTTTCGTATGGAAGAGCAAACCGCATTATGGAGCCAAGCAGTAGTTGCAGTTCTCTTGAGGTCCCCACTGAGGACCCTTCAGAACGTAGCGCCAACGGGCCACCTATATAGGCTGTGATTCAAGACGGCAGGACATAACCTGTCTGGCAAGGTCGCGGCTTATGGCTGCGACTTTTTTGTGTCCCGGGACGGGGTGTATGTTCTGTAGAGCCTGCAGCGTCGGGCCCCCAACGCCTGTCGCAGGAGGTGCGTTATGACCGTCTATCTCAGCCAGATTCTGGGACGCCCCATATGGGACGCCAGGGGGCAGCAAGTAGGCCGCTGCCTCGACCTTCTCGTGACCGAGCGTGAGCAGGGCAGCGCGCTGGTGCGCGCGCTGGCCATGCAGCCCGAACGTGGTGATGTGATGCTGGTACCCGCTGAGCATATTGCCTGGCTCAGCCCGGCCGTGATCCTCAAGAACGGCCTTGGCGCCCCTTACATCCCTAATGGCGAAGAACTCCGCTTGCGCGATCAGGTGCTAGATCGCCAGATCGTCGATCTCGAAGGGCGCCAGCTGGTGCGCGTGAACGACCTCCAACTCACCCGTGTCGAGGCTGATGGTCGCTATTACCTTACGGGCGTGGCGGTGGGTGGCCCTAGCTTCATACGCCGGCTGGGTCTAGGGGGCATCAGCCGCAGCCTGCTGCGCGCGGTCAACAAGGAACTGGAAGAGAGGGTTATCCTCTGGAGCGATGTCGCGCCGGTGCAGCCTGATGCTCCCATTCGCCTCACGGTCACCAAAGACAAGATCCGCCATATGAACCCGGTGGACATGGCGAACATCATCAGCGAGCTGGACCGCCCATCGGGCATTGCCCTGCTGCAATCGATGGATACCGAGACCGTGGCCGATACCATGCAAGAGATCGAGCCCGAGGTGCAAGCCTCGGTGCTATCCTACTTGCCGGCCAAGCAGGCAGCAGACGTCTTGGAGGAGATGGACCCGGATGATGCCGCCGACCTGTTGGGGTCCCTGGATGCCGAGCAGCGCAGCAACTACCTGGAGTTGATGGAGGACGAGAACTCGGTCGAGGTGGAAAAGTTGCTTGCCTTCCCTGTGGATTCGGCAGGCGGCATCATGACCACAGAATACACCTCCATCCCGTTAGGTATGCGGGCCAGCGAAGCGCTAGATTACCTGCGGCGTTCTCCCAACGCCCGCGAAGACGAGACGATGTACTACATCCACATCACCGATGCCGAGGGCCGCCTGGCCGGCGTCATTTCCTTGCGCGACCTGGTGATGGCCGAGCCGCAGGCGCGCCTGGATGACATCATGGAGGACCATCCTATCACCGTGACTCCCCTCACCAGCCAGGCCGAAGTGGCGCGGATCGTAGCGCGCTACAACATCCTGGAGGTGCCCGTGGTAGATGAGAACAACAGGCTGGAGGGCATCGTCACCGTGGATGACGCCGTCGATGCCGTTATCCCTACCGCCTGGAAGAAGCGGCTGCCGCGCTTTTACTAGACACGCCATACAGTGAGGGGGTGCTCCATGGGCTTTTTCAAACACGTCAAGGGGATCCTGGGCCGCGGGTTGCTGTTCCTCAGCATTATGGGGCCGGGCCTCATCACCGCTAGCGCCGATAACGACGCGCCAGGCATCGCCACTTACTCCATGGCGGGATCCACCTTTGGCTTCACCTTTCTGTGGATCCTGCTGTGGATCACCATCGGTGAGGTAGCCGTATCCGAAATGTCGGCGCGCATGGGCGCCGTTACCGGCAAGGGCCTCACCGACCTGATCCGCGAGCGCTTTGGTCTCAAGCTGACCTTCCTGGTGATGCTGGGCCTGGTGCTGGCCAACCTGGGCACGACCGCGGCTCAGTTCGGGGGCGTAGCCTCCAGCGCCGAGTTGTTCGGCGTCAGCCGTTACATCGCCGTGCCCATTGCTGCCCTGGGTGTCTGGTTTCTGGTCACGCGTGGCTCCTATCAACGGGTGGAGAAGGTGTTGCTGGTGCTCTCGCTATATGCTGTCGCCTACATCGCGTCCGCCATCATGTTGCGCCCCAACTGGGGCCAGGTGCTGCGCAGCGCGCTGGTGCCCACCATACGCCTGCAGACACAGTACCTGCTGGCCGTGCTGGCCACCATCGGCACCACCATCACGCCCTGGGCGGCCGTCTACATGCAAGCCTCCGTGGCCGACAAGGGCATTCGCTCGGATAAGCTGAACCAAACGAGGATAGATGTGGTCCTTGGTTCAGCCGCCGGGAACGTGGTCTCTGGCTTTATCATCATCTGTACGGCTGCCACGCTTTTCGTGCACGGCATCCAGGTGGAGAGCGCCGAGCAGGCAGCCATGGCGCTGGCTCCTGTGGCTGGTCGCTGGGCCGAGGCGCTCTTTGGCGTGGGGCTGCTGGGAGCCTCGTTGCTGGCGGCTTCCGTCCTCCCTTTGGCCACCACCTACGCCGTGTGTGAGATCTTTGGCTGGCAGCGCGGCCTCGACAACAGGGTCGAAGACGCCCCGGTGTTCTATGGACTCTACACCGTCCTGGTGGGCTTGAGCGCCCTGATCGTGCTGATTCCAGGGCTCAGGCTCTTCCCGCTTATGTGGCTCTCGCAAGTAGCCAACGCCGTGTTGTTGCCTGTGATACTCGTGCTGATGCTCAAGCTGGCCAACGACGTGCGCACCATGCATAACTGGTGCAATCGCCGGCTCTCCAACATCATCGTCGTGACCCTCACCGTGCTGGTGAGCCTGGCCACGCTGTCATTGTTCGTGGCCTCCTAGATAACCAAGCCACTGACGGCGTAGGAGCAATAGAGATGATCGCGGTTTTCAGGCCATAAGCATACGGACCCATTGGCTTATCAGTTATCCCGTGCTATACTGATCCCGTCCCTGGGGGGCGCGAAGAGCTCATTGGTGGCGCAAATATAGCTGCGCCAAACAGGAAGGAGCCCGATGACCCAGTTTTCCCTCTCCGATCACCCGCACCGGCGTTGGAACCCGCTGACGCGCGAGTGGATCCTCGTTTCGCCCCACCGCACCAAGCGCCCCTGGCAAGGGCAGGTGGAAAAGCACGCCATCGAGGAGAGGCCGCGCTACGACCCCACCTGCTACCTCTGTCCGGGCAATACACGAGCCGGCGGCGTGCACAACCCGCCTTACACCAATACCTTTGTCTTTGACAACGACTTTGCCGCACTCTTGCCCGATACGCCCGCAGGTGTCGTAGGCGAAGGCTCCCTCCTGGTAGCCCGCGCGGAGCCGGGGCTCTGCCGCGTGGTCTGCTTTTCGCCCGATCACAGCCTCACCCTGCCCCAGATGGCGGAGCAGGATGTGCGCCGGGTGGTAGAGGTGTGGACCGAGCAGTACGAGGAGATCGGCCATCGGCCCGCGATCAACTATGTGCAGATATTTGAGAACAAGGGCGAGATCATGGGTTGCAGCAATCCCCATCCCCATGGGCAGATTTGGAGCAACGGATCACTGCCCCAGGTGCCGGCCCTGGAGGACCGTGCGCAGTCTGATTATCGAGCCTCGCAGGGCTCATGCCTGCTGTGCGACTATGCAGCGCTGGAGGATGCACAACAAGAGCGCATCGTTTGCGCCAACGATCACTTTGCGGCACTGGTGCCCTTTTGGGCCACCTGGCCCTTTGAGACGATGGTCGTAGCGCGCCAGCATGTGGGCTCGCTCACCGAGCTGGATGACAGCGGGCGCACGGCGCTGGCCGATATCATCAAGCGGCTCACGACCCGCTACGACAACCTGTTCGAGATATCTTTCCCCTATACCATGGGTATCCACCAGCGGCCTACGGATGGCGAGGCACATCCAGAATGGCACATGCACCTGCACTTTTACCCGCCCCTGCTGCGCTCGGCGACGGTGAAAAAGTTCATGGTGGGCTATGAGATGCTGGGCATGCCTCAGCGCGACCTGACGCCCGAGGCCGCCGCGGGGCGGCTGCGGGACCTGTCCGAGGTGCGATTCGATCGGCAATAGAACAATTTGAGGGGGTATGTGGTGAACACGATACGCTTGGGCAAGACAAACCTGATGGTTTCGGCGCTCGGTTTTGGGGGGATCCCCATCCAGCGACTGACGGAGGAGGAGGCGATCCGCGTGGTCCGACACTGCATGGACCTGGGGGTGACCTTTCTCGATACCGCTCACGGCTACACCACCAGTGAGGAGCGCATCGGCAAGGCGATCGCTGGCCGGCGCGAGGGACTAGTATTGGCCACCAAGAGTCACGCCCTAGATGGCAAGAGCTTCCGCGAGGAGCTGGAACAGAGCTTCCAACGCCTGGGCGTGCAGTACATCGACCTGGTGCAGTTCCACAATATCAGCAACCAGGAGCAATACGAACAGGTGACTGTGCCGGGCGGGCCGCTGGAGGTGCTGCGCGAGGTTCAGGCAGCAGGTCGAGTGGGCCACATCGGCGTGACCTCGCACAACCTGGACATGGCCCTGAAGATGGTGCCCTCGGGCCATTTCGAGACGCTCATGTTCCCCTTTTGCTTGGCCACCACGGAACCGGCCGACGAGCTCATCCCCCTTTGCCGGCAACACGACGTGGGCTTTATCGCCATGAAGCCGATGGGCGGCGGACTGCTGGAGGATGCAACCCTGGCGTTCAAGTATCTACGACAATTCCCGGATATCCTGCCTCTGGTGGGAATGCAGAGCATCGGCGAGGTCGAGCAGAACGTAGCGCTCATGGAAGGACCGGTGGAGGTCAGCGCGGCGGAGCGGGCGGAGATGGACCGCATTCGCCAGGAGATGGACGCGCGCTACTGCCGCGGTTGCGACTATTGCCAGCCCTGCACCCAGGGGATCAGCATCTCCACGGTGATGAGGTTGCGCAGCTTTGCCAAGCGCTTCCCCGTCGAACGCTTCTTGGGCGAGTGGGGCCAATCGCTCATCGCCAAGGCGGAGACGTGCGCCGATTGTGGCGATTGCGAGTCGCGCTGCCCCTATGAGTTGGCCATCCGCGAGATGATGCGCGAGAACGTGGCCTGGTATCACGAGCAGATGGCGCTATACAAGAAATAGCACCACGGAAAACACGGAATAATCGAAAAAAAGAGGAGAATAGGGATCTAACCGAAAGCACCCTGGGTTAGGAGATCATCGATCTCGGCGGCGGAGTAGCCTAGCTCGGACAGGATTGCGCGATTGTGCTGCCCCAGGTCGGCTGGGGGGATGCGCAGCGTCGCCGGGGTGTCGGAGAGGCGCACCGGGGTGCCGAACAGGCGCACCCGCCCGATGCGGGGATGATCCATCTCCACCACCATGTGGTTGGCCGCGATCTGCGGGTCCTCCGCCGCTTCGGCAAAGGTGTTGATGCGCGTGCACAGCACGCCCTGGGGTTCGAGCAGGGCCACCCACTCCTCCGTGGTTTTCTGCTTGAAACGCTCGGCCAGGATGGCGTTGATCTCCTGCGCATGCGCCGGGCGCTCCTCTTTGTTGGCGAAACGAGGGTCCTGTGCCAGGTCGCCGATCTCCAGGGCCACGGAGATATCTCGCAGGGCGTCATCGGTAAAGACGGGCGAGACCTCGATATAGCCATTGGCCGTGGCGAACGAGACCCTGATAGCCTGCTCCGAGGCGCCCACCCCATCTCGCGAATCGATGCGCTCGCGGTTCAGGTCGTTGGCCCCCGACCAGGTGTTGGCATGGAAGGCGGCGCTAAAGAGGTCGGTGCTCACTTTTTGCCCCTGGCCAGTCTTTTCGCGAGCTAGCAGGGCCACCAGGATGCCATGCATCAGGAGCAAACCGGCGGGGTAATCGGCCGAGATACCCGCGGGCATGGGCAGCCCGTCGGGTCCCAGCGGGGCAAATAGGCCCGCCGCAGCGCGGGCCATCATGTCGTGGCCACCGCGCCCCTGCTCCACATAAGGTCCTTCATCCCCCCAGCCGCTGGAGAAGGCATAGATCAGGCGCGGATTCACCTGCCTGAGGTCCTCGTAGCCCAGGCCCAGCTTCTCCATCACCCCCGGGCGAAAATTGTGCACCAGCACATCGGCCCTCGCGATCAGGCGCCGCATCACCTGCATCGCCGCCGGATGCTTGAGGTTAGGGGTCAAGCTGCGCTTGTTTCGATTGAGGCCCAGGTAGGGCAGGCTGACGCCCTGCACATAGGGGCCCCAGCTGCGGCTCCAATCCCCCGACCCGGGCCGCTCCACTTTGATCACGTCGGCCCCGAAATCGCCCAGGAGCTGCGTGCCCACGGGCCCTTGGAACACGTGGGAAAAGTCGATAATGCGAATTCCCTCCAGTGCGCCCTGCAAGCCGGCCACAGAGATACCTCCGATATCGGATTATGGGTCAAAGGATGGGTCTTGCATGAAAAGCCCCTGCTCAACACGTACGCCAGGACCAAAGAGCGGGCCGCTGTTCGCAGCGAACCGAGGAGCCCCGCGGTCCGGGATAACTTGGCGCCACACGCACACCGGGTACAAAGAGCGGGCCTGGAGCCCCGCGGTCCGGACAGCCTGGCATCACGCGCGCACCAGGTCCATGCAGCGATTGGCGGTGCCCACGTCGGGCACTCCGGCCACGCGATAATATACGCCGCCGGGGAGGCGGTGGGCGCGCAGGGCCTCGTAGAAAGGCCCATAGTCGACGCCCACGACCAGGGGCATATCTCCGACCCGCGACTTGAGCTGCGGCAGCACCTCGAATGCGAGCGGGTAGCCCTTGTCATCGCCCAAGTAGATACACCTCAGCCCGCGGATGGTGGAGACCGCCTCTAGCAGGTGACGCCCATTGCCGTGGATGTGCACCACGCCGCCATCGAAATGGCCCAGGATGCGCTCCACCGGCTCGCGGCCCCACTGCTCGAAATAGGCCACAGAGGTCATGTGGAAGGGGTCGACGCTCTCGGAGACGATGCGCCCCCGCAGCCACTGGGCCATGTTGCTACACGTGCCGCCGTACAAAGCGGGGACCCGGTCGAAGAATACACTCTGCACCCATACGTTGAGATCGTACGCCAGGTCGATGGCCTGCCGAACCATCTCCGGTTCCTCTAGCAGGGCCATGTAGGTCCTTGTAGCGCCCAGCAGCTCGAAACAAAAGTTCAGCCCATCGATCAGGATAAAGTGGCTGATGCCGAACTTGGCCTCTGCGCCGCGCACAAACACCTGCAGTTGGCGCAGATAGCGGCGGAACATCGGATGATCCGCGCTGAAGGTGAGGTCCTTGAGGCCGGTCCAATCCTTCAGGATGGGCGCCACCATGGAGGAAATCCAGCCGGTGGCTGTGTCGCACAGATGGCGCACATCGCCGCCCACCAGGCCACCGTACAGGCCCTGGTCCATCTCCGTAGGGTAGACGCTGGGGATCGTATCATCGAGGACGGCGCTGCGCTCGCGCAGGTAGGCATCCCAGAACTGAATCCGTTCCTCGGGGTCCGGATAGTCGCAAAAGCCGAGCCTATGGGTGGCGGCGAACCCGGCCAGGGCGCGGTTGGGCACGTCCATAGAAGCGAGGATGACATCTTGGGACCGCTGCTCGAATACCAGGCCCAGTCGCTGCAAGACCTCGTCACCATTGGGACAGTAGCTGAGAGGGAACGGCATCCGGGGACTCCTTCCTTACGATACCAGAGCCTACTGACGCTGGGCCAGTGGAATCAGTGGTCAGCCAAACACCGGTGATTCTATGGTTCGCCGAAGCCGGCGTCAAGTGGAGTCGGCCCGCGCTACCTTCGCCAAACTGGAGCTGGCCATCGGTTTGGTCGAGTCTGAGCGCTTGCTCTCGCTCGACGATGGCGCATTGAGGGCCATAGGTTTCAGCCGGCAGAAAGCCTCCTATGTGCGCGGTGTGGCTCGTGAGATCGTGGCCAAATCTCTCGACTTGACCGGCCTGCAATTCGTGGATGACGAGGCAGCCCGGAAGATTCTTGTGCAGGTGCGCGGGATCGGGGCCTGGACGGCCGATACCTACCTATTATTCTCATTGCGACGGCACGACGTCTGGCCTTCGGGGGATCTTGCACTGGCCAAGGCGATCCAGGAGTCTAGGGGTTTGGCCACAGTACCTGGCTCGGACGAGGTAGACCGAATGGTTGAGCTTTGGAGGCCCTGGAGGGCGGTAGCCGCAAGGATCCTCTGGCATTATTACCTCTCCAAGCGGCATCGAACCGCGTCAACGCCACCTGACCCAGAACCAAGGGGCTAGTCGAGCTAACGGAGATCCTTCGGAGTACCTGCTAAGAAACCTCAGGGTCTACTAGAGTTAGCGGAGATCCTTCCCTTCGGTC
>CAYQDH010000146.1:0-5774 GCA_964416075.1 uncultured Anaerolineales bacterium
AGGGCGCGTGGCCCGCACGGGTGGCTCCTCGGCGGAGGTATCGCCGTATACGCAAACCGAGGAGCTGAGAACGATGTGCGCCTGTGGAGCGACATCCTCCGTTGCCTCGAGCAGCCGGGCCGTCCCCGCTACATTGACCTCCATGGTCCGGTCGCGGTCTCGCTCGCTGGCGGGCGGCAAAAGGGCTGCCAGATGCAGAATGGCGTCGGCCCCTCGAACCGCGCGCCGCAGTAGGCCGGCATCGGCGATGGAGCCGCGCACGATCTCGATGCCGGGCGCGGCTTCCAGCGCCGAGAAATCGCACTGGGGCAGATCCAACACGCGCACGCGATGCCCGCGCTTTGCCAAGACGAGGGAGACCTCACGACCCAGGCTGCCCGCTCCTCCTGTGACAGTGACTTGTGCCATGCCAGCCTCTTTTCTGCTCAGGTGATGACCATGCCCTGGGCGCTGGAGCTATCATCCAAGACCCTCACAGCTTGCTCCAGGGATCCCAACGCATCTTGGACGGCGCGCGGCGATTGCGCTGCCGCGGTCCAGCTCGCCAAGGCCAGCTCGAGCTTTTTGGCCTCCTGCTCACAACGGACGGCGAAAGGCAGGCACAGCTTGCTGCGCAGAAAAAAGCGATCCTGCATGCTCGCCAACCCGCTTTCCACCCGGGCCAGGCGAGCCGTAGCATCGTCCACCGCCGCCTTGTCGACTCCTTCCAGGGCACTCACAATCGCGGACAAACGCTGGCAGAGTGCAATCGTCGCCTGTACGTGGTCCAATCCTGTTGGCATGGTGCACATCCTTCTAGTCCATAAGGTTGACGATATCCAGATCCACCTCTTCGGCGCGCAGGAAACCATGGCCCTCGTGCCGTTCGTAGGGGAACGGGTTATCTTTGGCATAGAGCTTGGCGAACTTGACCTCGTTGAGGCGCTGGTCGGGAAAAGCCCAATATCGGGTGTCGGCGGCGGGATTGACTTGGACGATCTCGTAATCGGTGCTGCCCAGGCCATTGAGCACTCCCGTCTTGATCTGGATCTCCTCGCTGAGGTCGGTAAAATGCACCGCCGAAGCCGCGGTGAACTTGCGGTCTCCCGGCTCCCCAGCGCCATAATCCACGGCTGCCGAGCCCGGCATCCCCGGCGCCTCACGCGCCTTGTCTATGGTGGCCTTGTCCAGGGCCACAGGGTCGCTGCCAGCAAAAACACCCAAGGGAGGGACAACGGGCATATCGGCAAAGCCGACGCAATCGCAGGCCGGCGAGACGTCGATGGCCATGTTGATAAAGCCGACCTTGCCTCGCCCCACCGCCTTCACGGCGCCCAAGCAGCCGTCGGCAATGGCCGCACAGGTGGCTTGATAGGTGATCTGGGGCATGTCGCACACGCCACAACGCGTGGTGGCGCCCAGGTGGGCCAGGCATCCCGTGCAGCGCTCCCGTTCCCAGGCGATGCTATCTTCGGTGACGTGGAACAGATGATGGGGACAGACATGCTCGCACACTTCCCATTGCTCGCAGGCGCGTCCTTTGCAACGCTCGGGGTGAAACTCGCTGGCCGCCCCAAAGCCGTACTTGGGATGGCCGCCCATGTGCACGCTCTGCTTGCCCCGCTTGGATTGCGCGCCAATTCCCAGGTTCTTGAGTGAGCCTCCGATGACCCCTAGAGGGTGGCCTTTGAAATGGGTCAGCGCAATCAACACATCCGCCAGGGCGATCGCCTTGGCGATGTAGGCTTCTTTGAGGATGTACCCCTCGGGGAGATCCACACGCAGATCATCCGTGCCATTGTAGCCATCGGCCACGATGAAAGGACAGCCCAGGGTGCCCGAAGTGTAGCCATTACGCTCGGCGGTCATCAGCAGATCCAGCGCCGTGACGCGAGATGGGATGCGACCATAGGTAAGGGTGGTGGTGTCGCAGACAAAGGGCTGCCCACCCAGCGCCTTGATACGATCAGCCAGCGTCCGCGCAAAAACCGGGCGCAGGTAGGCCGTGTTGTTCCACTCGCCGCAATGCAGCTTGATGGCCACGGCATCTCCGGGGCGGATCATGTCGGCGAACCCCGCGGCATCGAACAACGTAGCCATCTGCGCCACGAGCCCGGTTGCCGAGGAAAGGCTCCGCCCATTGGTGTTCATCGAATAGACTTGGGATGGCGACATCGTGTTCTCCTCTCTGAATCACAGCCCTCGATGACCGATCCTGCGATATGGCCTATACCTTAACGCAAAGAGACCCGGCATGCAAAGGCTACACCCGAGGCGGGGGAGGCGAGGCATCCTGCCTCGCCTATCTTAGCCGGCTAGCAGGCGGGCTGGGTTGCGGCAGATCAGCGTGCGCAGCTCGTCTACCGTAAAGCCACACTCGGCCAGTTTGTTGAGATAAAGGGCGAACCCGGCCACAACAGGCCCATTGGCCACCTGGCCGAAATCGGACGAGACAATACAGTGCTCGAGCCCCACCTGGCGGATTTGGTGGGCGATGGTCTGCATGGCAACCGAGTGTGCGGAGCCTGGCGCAGACGCCTGCAGGCAGTGCTCGATCAGGGCTCCGCGCGCCACGGCCTCCATTTGCTGTTCGATGGTGAATGGGGTGATGGTCTCGGTCGCGTGGGTGACCAACATGCGCTTGACGCCTCGCCTCTGGGCCAGACGCAGCAAAGCCACTGATTCTGCGGGCGCCAGGTGCCCGGTGGCCAGAACGGCGTCGTGGCGCGCGATGAGGTCCAGGATCGCCAACACCTCTGGCCAGACGCCACGGTGGTCATCCCAGATGGTCAAGCCGGGATAGTCACCCTGGGGCATGGGAAATGAGGCCAGAACGCCCGTCCCCCTGTGGTTAGCCAGGAAATAGCGCGCGCCATACGTGGGCATATAGATGATCCTTGCCCTCTCGCGCAAAGCCGCCTCGACGGCGGAAGGATTCAGGCCACCCACCGGCGGGTTGAGCGCCAGCGCGCCGAAAAAGCGGGGTCCGTCGGGATAGAGCTTGTTCAGCACATAGGCACGCCCCGCCGTGCAGGTGGTGTGGTCCTTGAGGACGATCCCAGCCATTCCCGCCTCGTGTGCGTCGGCCGCCAGATCGACCAGATCCTGCGCCCGTGGGATCACGTCGGGGCTGCAATGGATATGAATATCATAGGCGCCGCGCAACAGAATTTGTGTGCTCATACGTGTCTCCCTCGTCGGCCAGGTTTGGCGGCCAATCAGGACTTGGCCGTATAGGTTTGGCCGACAGAAGGAACATAGTGCGAATGGGGGGCGCCGTCAACAAGTCCTATCTTTTCCCAATCGTGGCTTAACAGGTTTCTAACAATCGCCTGCTATGATAGAACTGCAAGGTTCGAGAATGCATTCGAACATGATCTTACAAGAGCTGACCATCTGTGGAGGTTGCGTATGAGGAAACATTGGCGAGTTCTGATCATCGTGGGCTTGGTAGCCCTTATGGCTCTGGCGGGCGCGGGCGTCGCTTCGGCGCAAGGACCCAAGCCAGGCGTTCAGGGCCGAGGCTGGGGGGGAACCCACCTCAACGGCACGGCTGTGGAGGCAGCGGCCAAGGAACTAGGTATGACCGCTGATGAACTGACCACCCAGCTCAAGGGCGGAGCCATCCTAGCGGATCTGGCAGACAAGGCAGGCGTCGACCTACAAAAGGTGCGTGACGCAGTGAACGCCGCGGAAAAGCAAGCCGCCAAGGAGGCCATCGAAAAGGCCGTAACAGATGGCAGGCTCACCCGGGCACAAGCTGACTGGATGCTGCAGGGGATGGACCAGGGTTATGGTGCGCGCGGCGGGTTCGGGTTCGGCAAGGGTATGATGGCGAACGGTACGGAACTAGAAGCGGCCGCCAAGGCCCTTGGCCTGACCGCCGACCAGTTGTCGACCCAACTGTGGGGCGGAAGAACGCTGGCCCAGCTCGCTGAAAAGGCCGGCGTCAAGCTGGAGGATGTCCAGGCAGCCATGGAGACCGCGCGGCAGGCTGCCAGACGCGCAGCGATCGAACAGGCCGTAACGGATGGCCGGCTGACGCGACAGCAAGCCGACTGGTTGCTTCAAGGTCTCGAGAATGGTTACCTGGGTCGCGGCGGGGGCGGCTTCCCCGGGGGCCGCGGCCATCGCGGAATGCCGGGAACGAAACAGGGGACGGAAACGCCCGTTCCCTCAACTTCGGGGGGCAGTAGGTTCCAGGCCCCCGCTCGTTCTGCCGGCCAATCGATCTAAGGAGGTGCTGACTACCCGACTGTGGGTGACGACACACAATGTTGCCCATCGCGAGGTGTGATGGGTAAGAATCGCACACTCTCCTAATCTCCGGCCGACGCCCCGGGCACATCGCTCGGGGCGTCGGCCTTTCTTGTTCTCATTCGGCACGCGCTCGATGCCCGCTTTTGACGGACCCCCTCATATCGCCCTATACTGCAACATGTCCACACGGGTCGCAGCGACGCGTATGGAACCGCAAACCCCTGTCGTTCTATCCCTGGGGGTATCCAATGTATCGAGGAGGATCACGAACGTGAAACCCGTCACGGTTACCATCAACCGTCCGAAGAGCAATCTGCATGGGTGGACAAACAGTATCTTGCGCATCGACCTAAGCACTATGACCGCGCGCGCTCAAGAATCGGCCCCCTACTTTCCCGCGTACCTGGGCGGACGTGGCCTGGGCGCGCGCCTGGCCTGGGAAGACTACCCGGAACCGGTCGATCCCTTTGATCCAGCCAGTCCCCTGATGATCATCCCCGGTGCGCTGACCGGCAGCCGATCACCCTACTCCGGGCGGACCAGCGTCTGCGCCTTTAGCCCACAGGCTTATCCTTATCGTTGGTTCACGCGCTCCAATGTGGGGCGACACTTTGGCGGCGAGCTCAAGAGGGCGGGGTACGACGCTCTGGTTATCACCGGGGCCGCCGAGAGCCCGGTGCGCATCCAAATTCGCGATGACGAGGTGAGTATCCTGCCCGCCGACGACCTGTGGGGCCAGGATGCGCTCGACACCATCGATGCCCTGGCCACCCGCATCGGTAAGGGCGCGCGCTCCATGGTCATCGGCCAGGCGGGCGAGAACCTGAGCCGCATCGCGACCATCCAGACTGATAGCTCCTCGGCGTGCGGCCATGGAGGCTTTGGGGCCGTGATGGGTAGCAAGAAACTAAAGGCCGTCTCTGTGCTCGGCAGCGGCACGGTCTCGATCGCCGACCCGGAGAGGATGGAATACCTGACCAAGCTGGTCGGGGAAGAGGGGCGCAGCACGAGGAACCTGTCCAAGCGCATCAAGCAGATCAACGAGCGCATCGCCGAGCAGACCGGTGGTGGGCGCGTGCGCATCTACGCCTGCACCGAATCCTGCCCATCACCCTGCAACCTCTATTATGAGAACGTGCCTGGCCTCGCCTACGATCGCAAGTGGAGCGGGCATATGACCTGCGTGGGGGGGATATACCAGGGGCTCAGCGATACGCCGGTGGATCATGGGGGCATCCTGGATTGGAAGCTTGGGATACGCGGCGGCCTGGAGTTGAATCAGTTGAGCAACCGCTACGGCATGAATGAATGGGAACTGATCACCTCCATCGTGCCCTGGCTGGAGATGAGCCAACGCGCTGGCCTGATCTCCGAGTTCAACGGTGTGCCCATGGACTGGGCAAGTCCCCACTTTTGGGCGCATTTTCTGCACGACATCGCCTATCGCCAGGGGATGGGAGATGCAGTCGCCGAGGGGGGCTGGGCGGCGGCCAAGATGCTACACCTGGGCGAAGATATTGCGCGACGCTACTATG
>CAYQDH010000146.1:5784-10905 GCA_964416075.1 uncultured Anaerolineales bacterium
GGCGGGTGGGGTTTCTCGGGACACTGGGACGGCCACGCCTGCTGGCATAATCCCATCGCCTTCCCGTTTTGGCTGGTCAGCGCGCTGCAATGGCTCACCGACACGCGCGACCCCATCCCCAGCGGACATGGATACGTGCATGCTGTGGCGCTGTATCGCACCATGTACATGCCGGAGGACAAGCGTCCGCCCAATGCCATCACTTGGGACCATATGAGGGACATCGCCCAGCGCGTCTACGGTGATCCCGATTCTCTCGATCCTTATAGCGGCTACAAGGCCAAGGCTTACCCGGCCTTTTTCCACACCAAGCGCTCGGTGATGAAGGACTGCCTGCCAGTGGATGACTTTGTGTTCCCCCTTATCCAGAGCCCAAACACGCCGGACCATTTTGCGCGCATCGGCGACATCGACGGCCCTTCGGTCGAGTATCACCTCTTCAAAGCGGGCACGGGCGCCAATATGGCGGAGGAGGAGTTCGAGATTGCCGCGGAGCGCATCTATTCGCAAGAGCGCGCTCTAACCGTGCGGCATTGGGCCCGCGACCGCAAGATGGACGAGATGGTGCTGCCGAGCTTTGAGTATCGCGAGAATTGGCAGAATCCTCATCTTCCGGAGCGTTATGCGCTGGAACGAGACAAGTTCATCCCGGTGATGGACGATTACTATGCGATCCGTGGCTGGGATGTGGAGAGCGGTTGGCCGACGCAGGATCACCTAGAGCGGGTGGGCCTGGCGGAGGTCTACGAGCCTATGGTAGCGGGGGCGGCTGCCGCTCGCGAGAGACTGCCCGAGCCCCCACTAGCCGAGCCCGTGCCTCTCTTGCACGAGTAGCGCGAACTGACACCTGGCGGGGGGGTTGCACGTACAGAGGGCGAGTTGCTATCAGCGTACGACCGCGCGGTCGTACGCTGATACCGGGGTATGCCAGTCTTGGCATACACGAGACTAGGGTACATAGTGAGCATAGGAGGTATCGCATGGGCAAGATTGCCATTCACGGATTCGGGCGTATCGGTCGGTCGGCCCTCAAGGCGGCCCTCAAGGGTAATCTTTGGACACCAGTCTCCATCTCTGACATCAAAGACCTGCCCACACTGGCGGCGCTTTTCGCAGTAGACTCGAACTATGGTATGTGGCCCGAGGAGGTCAAGGTCAGTGGAGATACCCTGATCATCGGTGGGCGAGAGATCAAGTTCTTCGACTCTAGCAAATCCCTGCCGGATTGGAAGGGGCTTGGGGTGGACCTCGTGCTCGACTGCACTGGGCGAGCCACCACTCGCGCGGGCGCCCAGCCGCATCTCGACGCGGGAGCCAAGAGGGTCCTGGTGAGTGCACCGAGCAAGACACGCGAAGATGCCGATGCTTTCTTGCTGCCCGGGATCAATATGGAGCAGTTTGATCCCCAGAAACACCGCATCATCAGTATGGCCAGTTGTACGACCAACGCGCTGGCGCCGGTCGTCAAGGTGCTCATCGACAATTGGGGCATTAAGACGGGCTTGTTCTCCACCGTACACGCCTACACGAATACCCAGTCGCTAACCGACCAGCCCATGCGCGACCGCCGCGATTCCTGGGCCGCTGCGGAGAACATCATCCCTTCTTCGTCGGGCGCAGCAAAGGCCTTGGGCTTCATCTGGCCCAACCTCAAGATGACGGGCAAAGCCTATCGCGTGCCGGTGCGCACGGGCAGCATCGCAGAGATCAACGCCATTCTGGAACGGCCCACCACCGCCGATGAGGTCAGGGAAGCTTTCCGCCACGCGGCGACCAACCCTCCTCTTCAGGGGGTTATGGGTGTTTTTGAGGAAGAGTGGGCCTCGTCTCGTGTGGTGGGGGATCCACGGTCTTCGATTGTCGACCTGCCCCTGGTGCAGGTTATGGATGGTACCCTCGTCTCGGTGGCGGCATGGTACGACAACGAGATGGGCTATTCCACGAGCCTGGCAGAGACGGCTGCCGTGTTGGCGAAATAGAATCTCTTGGGAGAGCGGATCAATAAAGCGTTTGACCGCTTGGAGGTGTAACGGAGTATTGACATGGAGGCCGATGCCTGGTAAGATGGCCAGAGTACGCCCGCCTGGATAGGCCCACGATCATCGCTCGGCACCCGTCCGCATAACGCACGACAATACATCGCTGTGCCTGTCGTTGCGCTTTGTGACCTGCGTGGCCCGCCCTGACCGCAACCGGCAGCCGCGCAGGTCGCTTTGCGAATGGACGCCAAGCCATTGGGGCCAATGCCATGTTGGCGTAAACAACATCATTTGGGGGTAAGTTTCGTCATGCGATCCTCATCTCAAGCCCGGGACGGTTTTACCACTAGCCTGGGCGTCTTTGTGGCCACACTCGGTTCTGCTGTAGGGCTCGGCAACATCTGGAAGTTCCCATCGATAACCGGGCAAAACGGAGGTGCAGCCTTTGTTATGGTCTACCTGGCCATGACCGTATTGGTCGGCTTGCCGGTGATGATCGCCGAGCACGCCATTGGGCGAAGCGCTCGTTCCGACGCCATCGGCTCTCTCAAAAAGCTGGCTCCGGGCAAGCTCTGGTGGCTCATCGGCGCAGCGGGCGTGCTGTCGGCGTTTCTCATTATGGCCTTTTATACCGAGGTGGCCGGATGGGTGTTTGCCTATATCATCAAGGCGATCTCCGGTTCTGTGCGTTCCACCGACCCGGCTGTCACCTCTCAGGCATTCACCGATCTGATCACCAATCCCTGGGCCTCTCTGGTGTGGCAATGGATCGTGCTGATCTGGGTCGGCGCCATCATCCTGCTTGGCATCTCCAAGGGGATCGAGCGCACGACCAAGCGCTTGATGCCGGTCCTGTTCGGCATTCTGTTGATCACGATCGTGCGTAGCCTAACCTTGCCGGGCGCCGGTCAAGGCCTGGTCTACCTGTTCAAGCCCGATTTCAGCCAAATCACCTGGGCGGCGGTGCTGACGGCCCTGGGCCTGGCCTTCTTCAAGCTATCGTTGGGCATGGGCACCATGATCACCTACGGCAGTTATTATACTGAGGGCCAGAACATCCCCATCAACGCGACGCGAGTGATGCTGGCTGACCTGCTGGTGTCGTTGCTGGCGGGCATCGCCATCTTCCCGGCGGTGTTCGCTTTTGGCTACGAACCCGACGCCGGGGCTTCGCTGCTCTTTATCACCATTCCGTCGGTGTTTGCCGCTATGCCCTTCGGTAGCGTCTTCATGGTGCTGTTCTTCATCCTGGCGGCGGTGGCGGCCACTGGCGCCATGCTGTCGCTGTTCGAGGTGCCCGTGGCCTACCTGAATGAGCAACTCGGCTGGGGTCGCACCAAAGCTACGGTGGTCACGGGACTGGCCCTGGCCGTGTTTGGCGCTACGGCGGCGCTCTCGAATAGCACGCTCAGTGGCGTGACCATCGGTGGCAAGAGCTTTTTCGATCTCTATGATTTTGCCAGCTCCAACGTGCTGTTGCCGCTGGGCGGCTTGTTCATCTGCTTGTTCGTGGGTTGGCAGTGGGCCAAAAAGGAAGTGCTGGCCACCCTCTCGAATCGGGGCGCCCTGAACAACCGGTGGTTGATCGATGGGTTCCTGATTCTGGTCAAGTTCGTCTCCCCCATCCTGGTGCTGGTGATCCTGCTGAGCGGACTGGGGATTATCAAGGTCGGCTAGAGCGACCTGACACAGTGAGGAGTCGGCCATGGGCGAAGCGGTGGTTATCGGCATCGACGGCGGCGGCACCAAGACCGAGGCTGTGGTCATGGTCGCCTCGGGATTCGTGCGCGGCAGCGCCCTGGCCGGCTCCTCGAACCACAACAACGTGGGGCCTGAGGCGGCCGGCGCAGCGCTGCGCCAGGTTTGCCAGGCAGCTCTAGCCCAGGCGGGCGCGGCTTGCGGCGACGTGGCGGCCATCTGCCTGTGCATTGCGGGAGCGGGACGGCCCCGCGACCGCGACCTGGTGGCCGGGTTCGTAGCAGCGATTTATCCCTTTCCACGGGTCATGATCTACACGGATGCGGTAGGCGCGTTGGTCGCGGGCACCGGGCGGCTTGAGGGCGTGGTGCTCATCGCGGGTACGGGCTCTAGCGCCCTCGGTTACGATAGCCGGGGGCGCTCTGCGCGGGCAGCCGGTTTCGGCGCTCTGCTCGCCGACTATGGCAGTGGTTTCTGGATCGGGATGGAGGCCCTCCATGCCATCGTGCGCGCGACGGACGGGCGCGGCCCGGCGACAGAGTTGACGGAGCGTGTGCTCGGCCACCTCGGGCTCCCCGCGCCCGAGGGCCTCGTGGCCTGGACCTACGGCGAAGCGTTCAGCTGGCACCGCTTCGCCGCGCTGGCCCCTCTCGTCAGCGAGTCGGCGGAGGCGGGAGACGCGGTGGCACGAGATATCCTTGGCCGCGCCGCGCGTCACCTGGCGGACTCGGCCCTCGCCGTGGTGCGTCGGCTGGATATGCAGCGTGAAGCCTTCGACCTGGTCCTCACCGGCTCGGTATGGCAGGCAGGTGAGCTCATCCGGGCGCCCGGCGCGCGGCCGTGCTCCCCGAGGCGCCACTGGCACGCTTTGTCTTACCCTCGCGCACCCCCGCCGAGGGGGCGGCACTCTTGGCCTGGGAGGAGGTGCGTCGTGGCGCAGCAATGCAATAGAGCCTTGGGAGGCGAGCTAGGGTTCACAGAGGCGCGCAATCCTCGCTCCATGGACCTGGACGAGCGCGATAGCCTGGGCATCGTCACCTTGATGAACCAGGAAAATGCGCGGGTCATCGATGCGGTGCGCGACCAACTTGCCTATATCGCTCGCGCCGTGGATATCATCGTCGAGCGCCTGGCCAGGGGCGGGCGGCTGCTCTACTTTGGGGCGGGCACCAGCGGCCGGCTGGGGGTGCTGGATGCCTCCGAGTGCCCGCCAACCTTCGGCGTCCCGCCCGAGCTGGTGCGCGGGTTCATCGCCGGTGGGCCTTCGGCCCTCACCCAGTCCATCGAGGGGGCCGAGGACGATGCCGAGGCCGGCGCTGCCGTGGCCCGTGACGAGGCTCATGTGGGGCCGTTGGATGTGGTCGTAGGCATCGCCGCGAGCGGGCGCACCCCTTGGGTGATCGGCGCCTTGCGCGCGGCGCGCGCCGGGGGGGCCGCGACGATC
>CAYQDH010000147.1:0-10894 GCA_964416075.1 uncultured Anaerolineales bacterium
CCCAAGGCAACACCGCTGCGTCCGCGGTGGGGGTATCAGGAGGACGCGCTGAGCGGGCTGTGGCCGCGCCCGTCGACCTCGGCGCACTGGCGACGCTGCGCTACACGTCGGGCACCACAGGCCAGCCCAAAGGGGTCATGTATCGACACGACCAGCTGCGCTGGGTAGGTCAGTCCTTGGCTTCCGTGCTCCCCTGGCACGCCCGCACGCGCCGGGTGTCCTATCTCTCTTTCTTGCCGCTCAGCCATGTGGTGGAAGGGATGCTGGCCACCTATGCGCCCTACTACGTCCCTGCACCCTTGGATATCTACTTTCTCGAGGATTTCCGGCAGCTCCAGCGCACCTTGCCTCGTGTGAGGCCGACGATCTTTTTCTCCGTGCCTCGCCTCTATGAAAAGGTCTGGGATGCGGTGGTCACCAGCCCGCTGGGCAAGCTGTATTTCGGTATGCAGGAGGGCCCGGCGCGGCGCATGCTGCGACCTCTGCTCCGTTTGGGCTGCCTGAGAAAGGCCGGGCTGGATCGCTGCGCCCAGCTCATCGTGGGCTCTGCCCCGGTTGGCGAAGGGATGCTGCGGGGCCTGCAAGAACTGGGCATCGAGGTGCACAACGCCTATGGCCTGACGGAAGCCCCACTGGTGACACTCAGCCGGCTGGGGGCCAACAAGATCGGAGCGGCGGGCACGCCTCTCCCCAGCACGGAGATACGCATCGCCGAGGATGGTGAGGTGCTCGTGCGTGGGCCCCAAGTGATGGCCGGCTACTATGGCTTGCGGCAGGAGGAGGCTCCACTGCGCGATGGGTGGCTGCTCACGGGTGACCTGGGCCGGCGCACCGCAGAGGGGGACCTGGTCCTCCAGGGACGCAAGAAGGAGCTGATCAAGACCTCTTATGGCAAGTACGTCCAGCTCACCAAAGTGGAGGCGCTTTTGCGCGACATCCCCGGCGTGGCCGAGGCCATGGTGGTGGGCGAGCAAAAGCCTTACTGTGCAGCCATCCTATGGACGCAGGGCCACGCCCAAGACCCCGCCATACTCCGGACGATCGATCGAGCCATCGTGCAGGTCAACGCCCACCTGGCGCATCCCGAGCAGCTCAAGCGCTGGGCCATCCTGCCCTATGACCTCTCGATCGAGCGGGGGGACCTGACAGCATGTCTCAAGCTCAAACGTCACTCCGTGGCGCAGCGTCTCCAGGCCGTCGTCGACGCGCTCTATGCCACGTCCAAGGCCGGTGCTCCGGACGTGGCGAGCCCGGCACTCAAGCCTGTCTCCCATGAGAGGGCCGGCGCCGCCGAGGCTCCTGCGCAGGTTGTGTATCCGATGCACCTGGGCCAAGCCCAGCAGGGGGAGGCCGCATGAGCCTCCTACTGGCCATTCTTCCCGCCGAGCTGCCTCGCCCGGCTCGCTCGCTAGCCTTGCGCAGGCTCTTTCGCGCGACAGCGGCGGCCTTGGGATGCTCTGCGCCGCCTTTGGCCGGTCTAGGGCCGCGCGATATCCTAGCGCTCTATGCGTCGTTCACGGCGCAGCATGTGCAGGCGGCCATTCGCGATGGGCAGGATCTGGGCGTCCTGCCGGCCCGCCTCTATGAGCGGGCTTACCCACTCGGCCGGTGGTGTGGGCGGCTCATGGGCGTGCGCACCATAGCCGACGCCATGGCCGCGAGCCGCATCCTCTATGGTGCCCTAGAGATCGACTTTCGTGGAGACGCGCGGGGGGAGGCCATCGTCGAGCGCTGCTTCTTCAGCCAATATTACACCGCGGAGGTCTGCCGCATCATGTCGGCCATGGACCACGGCATTCTGGCAGGTCTGCTCGGTGGGGGCGATTTTAGTTTCCATGCCCGAATCACCGAGGGGGCGCCCTGTTGCCGGGCCCGCCTTTCCCCTGTAGGGCGGGCATCTTGCCCGCCCCACCCCGCGAACGAGGAGTAAAACGCATGAAACAGGCCATCGTGGTGGGGAGTGGCGCCGGAGGCGCTGCGGTTGCCAAAGAGCTGCAGGGCAGCTTTCAGGTGACCGTTCTGGAGGCTGGGGGCCCGTTCCGTCCCCTGGCCCTCGATCTGAAAACCATGGAGCGGGTGAAGCGTACTGGGCTGCTGCTCGACGAGCGGATGATCCAATGGATCTTCCCGGCCATGCACGTCGCCAAGTCGCAGGAGATGCTCCTGGTCAACGGCATCGGCCTGGGGGGCACAACCACGCTGTGCACCGGCAACGCTCTGCGCATGGACCATGATCTGCGGGCCATCGGGATCGACCTGGATCCCGAGTTCGCCGAGATCGAGCGCGAGATACCCATCACCACAGAACACCAGAAGCGCTGGAGCACCCATACCCGGCGCCTGTACGGCATCTGCCAGGAGCTGGGCCTGGAGCCTCAACCAACCCCCAAGATGGGCGACTATCAGCGGTGTATCCACTGCGGGCGCTGCGTCTTTGGCTGCCCGCGAGGGGCCAAGTGGGATAGCCGCCGTTTTCTAGACCTGGCCCAGGACCGCGGCGCCCAGGTCATCACGGGCTGTCACGTCGAGGCCGTGGCCATGCACAGCGGCCGAGCCGGCGGCGTATGGGCCCGGCGGGGTCTGGCGCGGCGCTTTTTCCCCGCTGACCTGGTGGTGCTGGCGGCGGGCGGGCTGGGCACGCCCGTCATCCTGCAGAACTCGGGCATCCCTTGCGAGCCCCATCTGTTTGTGGACCCCGTGCTCTGTGTGGCGACCAAGTGGCGCGATGCCCTGCAGTGTCGCGAGATCGAGATGCCCTTTGTGGTCCAGCGCGAGCATTTCATCCTCTCGCCCTACTTTGACTATCTGAGCTTCTTTTTCAACCGCGCCTGGGTGCACCCAGCCAGGGATACCTGGGGCATCATGATCAAGCTCGCGGATACCAACCAAGGGGATATCTCGCGGGGGGGAGTGAACAAGAGCCTGACCGCTAAAGATCGGCAACGGCTTGAAGAGGGGGTCGCGCTCTGCACCGAGATGCTGCGCCGGTTCGGCGCACCGCGGGAGAGCCTGTTCCTGGGCACTGTGAACGCCGGGCACCCGGGAGGAATGCTGCCGCTAACCCCGCGAGAGGCGCAGTCGCTGCATCACGACCGCCTTCCGCCCAATCTCTACGTGGCCGACGCCACACTGCTGCCCCGCGCCCTGGGCAATCCGCCGATCCTCACGATCATCGCCCTGGCCAAGAGGGTGAGCAAGCTTTGTAACGCCAATTTGCGTGCGTGAGGTGCTCTCCGTGCGCTCGTGCCGCCCGAACGTATCCTGCGCGCTGGGGCATACTTGGTAATGCGGGTTTCCTCGCCTATACTGGCCCGTCAGGAGGCGAGGAATGGACCGACGGCCGCGCTGCTTCGACTATGTGACGATCAATAGCTACTGGTTTGCCCTCACGGCGCGCTCGCAAGCGCTGTCGCCGCTCATCATCCCACTCCTCGTGCAGCAGTTCATCGGTGAACAAGCCAAGGGCACGTTTGTAGGGATCATCCGCCTGTGGGCACTGATGGCTGCGGTGCTGGTCCAGGCGCTGACACCTGGTGGGTGGTCAATCGGCTGATCTGTCTCGTGGCATCGACCAACCCGGGCCAGTTCATGATCTTTTTCCTGCAGGAGCGCTTTCCCCAGTTCCAGGGCTTGAGCGCCGCCGGGCCCGCCACCGTGGTGCTCATGATTGTGGGCCTGTTTATGCTCCTGGTAGCGCTGCCCAGCGGCTGGCTTGCCGACCGTGTGTCCAGAAGGCTCCTCATGCTCATGGCGGGCCTTGTGGCTGCCGTGGGCACCCTGATCGTGGTGCTGATACCCCAGGTGATGGCCGTCTATGGGGGGAGTGCACTGGTGGGGGTGGGCATGGGCGTCTATTACGCAGCCAGTTGGGCGCTGGGCACCGCCATCGTGCCCAAGGACCGGGCAGGGCAGTTCTTGGGGCTATCCAACCTGGCCGGCGCGGGGGCGGGCGCCATCGGGGCCTATATCGGCGGGCCCCTGGCCGACCGTATGAGCTACACCCTGCTCATGGGCATCTATGGGTTTCTCTTCCTGGTCTCCGCACTGCCCTTGCTGGGCATCCAAGAAACAACGCAAGTGAGAGGAATAGTATGACACATCGCAAAAAACTGGCTGTGTTCCTGGTCATGCTCATCGTGGATGCCGTGGCGGTGTTCCTGAGCTATGCCTTTTTCCTGGAGCAAATGCTGTCCATGCTCCCTGTGCCGCTGCCGAGCACGAGCGCTTCCCCGGTGCTGCTCGGGTTGGCCAACGCTGGGATCGTGCTGGTGGCGTATGGATTGCTGGGCCTGGCCGGCTACTGGCTCGCCCGCAAGCTCGGCCTGCCTGGGATCTGGAGCCCGGAAGGCGGCGCGCGCCGCTGGATAACGATCCCTATGGCCCTGGGGCTCGTCTCTGGGCTCATCCTGGTGGTTGGCGACCTGCTCTTCGCGCCCATCAATGGTTTCGGGCGGTTTGTGCACCCGGGCTTTCCGGCGTCGATATTCGCCTCGTTGACCGCGGGCATCGGCGAGGAGATCCTCTTTCGCGGGCTGGTGTTCGGCCTGTGGGCCACTATCCTGAGCTGGCTCTTGCGGCGGATCAAGGGCGGCCGCACGGTCGCGCTCTGGCTCGCCAATCTGGTGGCGGCGCTAGGGTTTGGCGCGGGACACCTGGGCACCGTGTTCCTGCTTACGGGGGCCTCACACATTGCCGACGTAAATCCCGTCCTGCTGGTGGAGGTGTTCCTGCTCAACGGGATCGTCGGTCTCCTCGCTGGCTGGCGCTATATGAAGGATGGCCTGGTGGCGGCCTCGGGGGTCCATTTCTGGACGGACATCGTATTTCATGTGCTCTGGGGCTTGGTCGGGTAGGCCGCGCGACCTCGCCCCAGAGGAACGGATCAGCAAGGCTTTGGGGCGCGAATCACAATCCCGCTATCTCCCAGATCTTGTCCAGCGATTTGGCCGTCTCGGCCACCGCCTGCTCGGGCGGGAGCTCGCGCAGCCACTGGCAGAAGGGCTCCACGATGACCGGGCCGCTGTAGGCCATGCGGTCCAGCGCGCGCATAAAAGTGGCGATGTCGATCACGCCCGTCTCGCCGGGCATGGCCCGCTGGTTGTCGATCTGCTGCTCACGCGAGACCCCCGCTGCCGCATCGTTGACGTGCACCCCCACCACCAGGGGATCGGAGAGCTTGTCCAGGTCATCCGCCGTGCCGCCGGAGGTGAACCAATGGAAGGCATCCAGGAGGAATCCCAGGTTCGGCTTGTTCACGGCATGGATCAGCGCCAGCAGGCCATCGATATCGTAGATAAAGGGATAAGGCTTGCCCGCGCGCATCGTCTCCGGGCCCACGAATTCCAGTCCGTAGCGCAGGCCATAGGGCTCCATCACCTCGCACAGCCGCAGCGTGCGCGAGCGCAGCCGCTCGAAATTGGCCTCGTAGGGCAGCGTCTGGTGGTAGGGCAAGAACCAGGTCAGCGCCCGCTGGCAGCCCAGCTCGGACATGGCGCGGCAGAACTCGGGCAGGGCGGCCAGGCCCTCGTCGAATTTGGCGTCGTCGTCGCGAAAGTTCACCGGCATGCCGGTGTTGGAGGGCAGCAGCTTGTTGCTTTCCAGCAGGCGCTGCAGGCGACTCAGGCCCAGTTCGTGGACCTGCGCCATGCCCACGTCGATCCCCTGAAAGCCGTATTTGGCGGCCAGCTTGACGGCCTCCTCGAACGGTACCTTGACTCCGATAGCCCCCGGTGCTAATGCTCGATACATACAATTCTCCTTTGCCTCGGTCCTGTAGCGCAAGTTTCCAACTTGCGCCGTGCACTCTACCACAAAGTAGCCTGAGAAACGTCCTGTGCTCTTGATAGGTCCATCCCATCATTACAGAGAGCAAGTTAGAAACTTGCGCTACATAAGAGAATACTAGGCGCCGTCCTTTTGCAGGAACAACACCCACTTGCCGAACTCCTCGTTCCAAAGGATCAGTTCCTTGTCGTGCAACCAGAACAACTCGTTCTCCTGCAGGGCCTTGATCCGGGGCGCCAACTCCCCGGCGGTCGCCCGCCCGATGGCCCAATAGTCCACGGCCAGGTGGTGGCGCGGGTCGCTCGACCTTTGCGCCTCGATAGGTATCTCTGGCGCGATCCCCAGCCCATTCTGGTATCGCAGCACGATGGCCGCCGCATCCCAGGTCTGTTCCTCCACCTTACGCCAGTCCTCCTCGCGCAGGAGGCTGTAGAGCACAGGGGTCAACGCCTGAGCGATGGGCAGCCTGGCAAAGAGCGACCCAAACCACTTGCGGTAGGTATAGTACTTTCTGCTGACCATGAAGCCCAACCGCATCAGGTGTTGCGCCTCCCGGGCTGCCTGGATGCGCAAGCCGAGGTGGTCCCCCCGCGCGCCGATCCTGCCGATGGGGAACCAGTCTCCTCCGACCGCGTTCCAGCCACACATCAGCAGGAACCTGAGCACATCGTCCGGGTAGTAGGCCAGCGCCTCTCGGGCGCCGGTCAATTCCCCTGTGTCATCTCGGTATACCACACCATTAGTGAACTCGAGCAGGTGCTGCTCGCTCACCTTGAGCCAATCGACATCCTGGAGCGGCAAGGCCTCGGCTCCCCCGCAAAAGCGCAACGCGCGCGATACGGTGGTCACCCCGACAGAGTAGAGGATCTTTTCCTTGGTGCTGATGACATCCACGCCGGGCGTCATCCAGGTCGTGTCGAACCCCTTGAATCTCGCGGGCAGTTCGGCGCGAAGCAGGGTCTTGATCTCGTCGGCGCGCCCCTCATAATCGGCTGGTGACAGGATGATGTTGACGCGTGGCCCCCACATGTGGTCCATCGACACCTCGTCGTCGAGCCCGAGGGCCTCGGAGCACATACCGAAGGTGGCCGCGGCGTACTGCAGATCGGGGTATCGCCTTCTGAGCATCGGCTCGATCTGTTCTTCGTACAGCATGCGCGAGATCTCTAGAGATGGTATGAATGCCATGACCTTGTCCTCGATCTCTCTAGAGGTAGCTCTTGAAATCCTCGGCAGCCTGCCCCGACGTCTTTTGCGCCCAGAAGGCGTTAGCGCGGAAGAGGCTCTCAAAGGTTCCCGCGTCGGTCCAAAAGCCCTTGAGCTCGGCCCAATGAAGCTGGTCGATGGCGATGTAGGCATTGTTCACATCGGTGATCTCCAGCTCGCCGCGCGCCGAGGGCACGATGGTGCGGATGAAATCGAACACCCGATGATCGTACAGGTACAGCCCGGTGACGGCATAGTTGCTCTTGGGCTGGGCCGGTTTCTCCTCGATGGCCACGATGCGCCGTGAGTCGTACGGGTCAAAGGCGGGCACGCCGAAGCGTTTCGGATCGGGGACCTCGCGCAAAAAGACCATGGCTCCCTCGCGGAACCCCTGCACCGCGCCCGAGATATCGGCGTCGGTGGTGTTGTCTCCCAGGATGACGGCGATGGGCCCGCCATCCGCAAAATCCTCGCACAGGCTCAGCGCCTGGGCGATCCCTCCTTCGCTCTCCTGAAAGGCATACTCCAGGTGCTTGAGCCCCAGCTCCTTGCCATTCTTGAGCACGCGGACGAAATCGCCGGCATGGGGGCCGCCCGTGACGATGATCACCTCCGTGACCCCCGCCTGCACCAGGGTGCGGATGGGGTAAAAGACCATGGGCTTGTCATAGACAGGAAGCAGGTGCTTGTTGGTGGCATAGGTCAGCGGGTACAGGCGCGAGCCCAACCCCCCAGCCAGGATAACGCCCTTCATAGTGAGCCTCCTCTTAGCGTTGTGCCTCGTCGATCATGGCCAAATAGTTCTCCACCGGGATGTAGCTGGGGATCGAATTCCCCGAGCCGATGCAATAGCGTCCCCTGGGGTGGCAAACCTCGATCAGCCGGCGCACCTCGGCGCGCACCTCGTCCGGCGAGCGGCGCCCCAGGATATCCACGTCCACCCCGCCCAAGACCCCGATGCGCCCTCCATAGCGCGCCTGGAATTCGTCCACAGGCATAATGGCGTTCTCGTACGAGTGCTTGGCGTCGATGTGCACCTCGTCGATCAGGGTGTCCATGATCTGCACCAGGTTGCCGCAAGAGTGCAAAAAGTAGGGCAACCCGCGCTCGTGTTCCATGGCGGCAAAACGGGCGTGCCAGGGCAACGTATATTGGCGCAGGGCGGCGGGCGGAAGGAGCGTGGCCGAGCGAAAGCCCATGTCGTCCCCCGGGAAGACGGCGATCAGGTTCGGCAACTGTACCAGGTGACGGTAGAACTCGGCCATCAGTTCCCCCAGGCGCTGCGTGACCGCCTCGACCAGGTCGGGTTGGTCGTAGAGGGCGAAGCATAGCCCCTCGTAGGAACAGATGGCCGAGAGGTGCTCGTACATTCCCCCGGCATGGCAGGCCATCAGGCCCATCCCCTCGGGCAGGTGCGTGGCCAGATATTCATAGTTGGCCATTGTCTCGGGCGTCACGGCGGGCCAGGGATAGCTCTCGAAATCGGCCCAGCTGGTGATGGCTCCCCGGTGCATATCTCGCCAGGAGCGCCTGCCATCGGCGCGCGTGGCGTCATGGCCCAACAGGTCATGCTCCGAAAAGGGCAGGCCCTCCTCATAGCGCACGAAATCGTATCCCAGGGCGCGCCAGAAGAGGATAAAGTTGTCCAGGTAGGCCTGCAGGCTGGCTCGGTCTCCCGGATGGGGCTCCACCCACTGGCGCCCCAGCAGATTGGTGGTGATCGGCTTGCGCAGGGCATCATCGATCAGGTACTCTACCAAGGGTGGCCGCTCGCTGCGTGTTCTCCCCAGGATGACATCGATGAAGCGCTGCGCGTTGGGCCTGGCAGCGGCCAGCGGCAGGTGCGCGAACATCTGAGCCATGCGTCCTCCTATCGACAAGGTAGCGCGACTGGTCCACATCTTAGATCATTGTCCTGCACTTGTCGAGTGCAGCATGACCATACAGCATGCTATTCTGTAATTGACATAATATATCACGCACTAGAATATATATACTCGTATACATACAAAGGGGTGTGCATATATGCCGCACCCGGGAATAGCGCCGTTACAAACAAAGAGACCCCCGGACCGCGATAGAGGGTCTGGGGGTCTCGCACATCGAGTGTAAAACGTGTTAATGATGTTAATCGTGCTAATGGTGTTAATCGTCCGGAGCTTGGCGGCTTGTTATCAAGAGGGACTGATGATTGGCAGGATCGACACCATTAACACGATTATCACTATTATCACTATTATCACTACGGCGCTCATGGGTACACCTGACGGATGATAGGCCAGGTGTCAAACGTATCAATCGTATCAAACGTATCAATCGTTGGCCGCCGCAGGCGCGGATGGTTGCTATGTTTGACACGATTGATACGTTTGACACTCATGTTGCGCGGGTGGCGCAGGGCGGAAGGCGCTTGGCCAAGTGTCCCTATCTTTATTATACCATGCGCATTGCGCTTGTGCTTTGTGCAATGCAGCCGGCTGGCCTGTATGGCGATCCTCCGGCTTGCCCTGGCATGCTATGCCACGAGGCTCGCCTGGCAGTCCCCCGCGATCCACGGGCTTGCTTGAATGCGGGGGGCGCTACGCGTATACTGCACACCGTCATGCCCGCGAGGGCCTGTATTCTGTGTGGGGGTGAGCGACAGGTGGGGATCACAATCAAGTCGGTGGCGGAGATCGAGATCATGCGCCAGGCGGGGCGGATCAATGCCCTGGCCTTGCAGGCGGCCGTCGATGCGGTGCGCCCGGGGGTGACCACACGGGAGCTGGACCGCATCGCCGAGAAGGTGATCCGCGCGCACGGCGCGACGCCCGCCTTTCTGAACTACCCCAACATGGCCTACCCCGAGGTGCCCTATCCCGCCACCATCAATGCCAGCGTGAATGACGAGCTGGTGCACGGCATCCCCAGCCGGCGCCGCCTGCGGGAGGGCGATATCATCAGTATCGATGTGGGGACCGTGTACCAGGGCTTTGTGGGGGACTCGGCCATCACCGTGCCGGTGGGGCGCATCTCTGCCGAGGCGCAGAGGCTGCTCGAGGTGACCCGGGAGGCTCTGCGGCTGGCCATCGGCGCCTGCCGCGTGGGCAGCCGGTTGGGCGATATCTCGGCCACCATCCAGGAGTGGGTGGAATCACAGGGCTACCAGGTGGTGCGCGAGTACACCGGCCATGGGGTGGGGCGCGAGATGCACGAGGACCCGCAGATCACCAATTGGGGCAAGCGCGACCGTGGGGTGCCCCTGCGCCCGGGGATGACCTTCGCCCTGGAACCGATGGTCACCGTGGGGCCGCCGGATCTGTATGTCAAAGAGGATCGCTGGACCGTGGCCACCGTCGATAGGGGGCTGTGCGCCCATTTCGAGCATACCGTCCTGATCACCGCCGGCGAGCCGGAGATCCTGACGCTGCTGGTCTAGGGACATACGCTCATGGAGGCCCGCCCGGCTGACGGTTCAAAGCATTGATTAGGCAGGGGAGAGGAAAAAGGCAAGACGGAGGGACGATGAGCGAAAGGATATCGTGGTTCGACTGTAACGCCAGCATCGGCGCGCCCAAGTCGGGAGTGTTCGAGCCCTGTTTGGACGCCACTGATCTGCTGGCGGAGATGGACTGGGTGGGCGTGGACCAGGCCCTGGTGCACCATGCCCTGATGCGCGAGCAGTCGCCGGTGGTGGGCAACGCCGTGCTCAGCGAGTGCATTGCCGGGCAGTCCCGGCTGGTGGGCACGTGGGCCATCCTGCCGCCCCAGACGGGGGAGCGGTCGCGCAAACGTCTGCTCGACGCCCTGAACGCCTATCTGCTCGCCAACTACGGGGAAGGGAAGAACGCGGTCCTTTTGATCGACGAGTCCCAGAACCTTTCCCACGGCGTCCTGGAACAGATCCGGATGATCTCGAACCTGG
>CAYQDH010000148.1:0-10824 GCA_964416075.1 uncultured Anaerolineales bacterium
TCCTATCTTTCGCATCGACTATATATTCCACAGGGGCTCCTGGCAAGCACGTACCATCCGGAGCGGTCGTATGCCCGGATCCGATCATCGCTACTTGGTGGCAGAGCTAGAGTAAAATACAGCGCGCTGACGCGTGCGGTAGGACAACGGTCACCACATTTGACGATTGAGGAGCTTGACTGTATAATCTGCTCTGCTTTTGGGGAGAATCCTCACACCTGGTGTGAGGACCCGGGAGTGACTGACGCCAAGGGCCATCGGAGAGCTTACATGGCCCTTGTTCAATGTACTGAACCCGTTCGGGCGAGGCGCCCTGACTCAAGTTTGGATAAGATGGAGAGACAGCATGGCTAAAATGATCTCCCTTGCGGCCAAGCCGCGAGATGTTGGCATGACTCCCAAAGCGCTTCGCCGCGCCGCGGTCGTCCCTGGAATCCTGTACGGACGAACTTATGCGCCCAAAGCGGTGCAATTCGAGTACCTTCCGCTGGCTCGCACAGTACTCCAGGCGGGCACGAGCCACTTTGTGTCGCTCGCGATCGAGGGAGAGACCGAAACACAGCGCGTGCTGATTCGAGACGTGCAGCGTAACCCCGTGACAAGCCGCATTATTCACGTGGACTTGATGGCGGTTATGGCCGGTGAGAGGCTTCGTAGTGACGTGCCTCTGGTGCAGCATGGCCAAGCGCCGGCGACACAGCTGGGCGGTATTATTGTGCAGCTCTTGGAGGCTCTACAGGTAGAGTGTCTGCCCGATAATATGCCTGAAGCGATCCACATCGATCTCACCCGGCTCACGGACCTTCACTCTCACCTCTCGGTCTCTGATCTGGAGATCCCCGAGGGCGTGGAAGTGCTGACGCCCGCCGACACGGATGTGATCCAGGTATCCGTGCCTCGCGCCGTCGCCGCAGAGGAAGAGGCAGTAGCCGCGCCCGCCGAGGGAGCAGAAGCTCCGGCTGCTCCGACCGAGACGGAAAGCCCAGCGCGAGCCTAGCTCGCCCCTATCCTAGACAGTCAAAACATAAGCCCCAGGTCCATGAATGGACTTGGGGCTTGTTCGTTCTCTCGGATGGGCCAATCCTCGGGGCAGCCTTAGGAGAACCCATCCGCCAGCCAGGGGACCCTACCTCCGGGGCTCGCGATCCCGCATAGGCCGGGCGGGACGAGGATTGGCCTCGGCCACCTTAATGGTCCGCCCTCCTACCTGGGCTCCGTTCAACTGCGAGATAGCAGCATCCCCTCCCGGATCATCGTCCATCTCCACAAAAGCGAAACCCTTGGACCGTCCCGTCTCTCGGTCCATGATGATAGCGACGTTGGCGACCGATCCTGCCTGAGAGAATACGGTGACCAACTCCTCCTCCGACATGTGATACGGCAGATTCCCTACGTACAGCCTTTTCCCCATTTCCGATCCCTCCGCGATGGCCTTCTTCACCCGGCGCTACAAAAAGACGAATTGGTAACTGGCCGCCACCACTGCGTACCAGCGCTACCCAAACACATGTCGCTGGAAGGACCGACACCTTCCTCATCCCAGGCCACTCGCAAAGAGAAGCGTGAGGGAAGCCGAACCCGCAGGCTAGCAACCCCTGCGATCGGGGCGTATTGTCAGGATTCAGTGAACAAGGGTCCGTCCGCTACAATGATATTGTATCACGTGTTTGTCTAGGCGTCAATGGGTTTTGTGGGATTCTGCATACAATTGCACTTGTATTGGCAGTCGATTATCACTATCATCAGGTTCTCCGGATGTAGCACGGCTGTTCTGCATGACGCACGGTTGCTCTGCTATCTGCGCGCCGTGCACCACTAACCTTTTCGCTTGTAGGAGGACAGATGTATATCGGTCGATTCGTAGTGCTGGGCAGGACCCGCGAGGGCGACTGGTACCTCGGTTACCGTGTATCGTCTCGCTCATTTCCCAACCGTTACATCATGGAGGCCACGGACCGAGCCATGGTTTTGCCCACTCCCGATGCCGCACGGTCGGACAATCCCTATATCAGCTATAACTGCCTACGCACCCATGAGCGAGTTGTGGTCGTGGGCAACGGAAGCCAGGTAGACCCGGTCATCGACAAGACCAAGATCGGGTATGGGTTGCGCGATGCGATGGCCATCTCCCTATTGGCGCTGGACTATGAGCACGACGCGTATAACACCCCGCGTGTTGTCGCCGGCCTCGATGGGCAGACTGCCCAAGGGTACCTTGGCATCATCACCGAGAGCAAGCTCGACGTGCGCCGCATGTCTGTGGTTGCTGGAGAAGCATTCCTCATCGCCACTTACGAGCTGACGGATCCCACATCCATTGCTCTGGGAGGGAACAACGCAGAGGAGCTGGTGCAGGAAATCTTTGAATGCGAGTATGAGCTACCGGTAACGGCATTGGTCGCCATGCCTACCGAGCAAGGGCTGCGTATGGCTATACGCTCGGCCCGCTGAGGGCTCCCTAGTACTGGCGCATCGGCTGGCCTGGGGTGCAACCCGCCACGTCCGGCCGCGTAGAGTATGTAGAGACAGGCCACACGAGGGCCTTTCACGAGGGGAGCAAAGGCAATGGATGTTATTCTGAATCTGATATGGGTTGTGCTAGGTGGGGGAATCTTGGTGTTTCTTTTCTACATGATCGGCGGCCTTGTCTTGTGCGCCACCATCATCGGTATCCCCTTTGGCGTCCAGCTTATCAAGCTTTCCGCACTGGGGCTGGCGCCGTTCGGGAAAAGGGTCGATACTTCGGGGTCCGCCGACAACCTATTGGGTATTGTCATGAACATATTGTGGTGGGTGTTCGGCGGGATCGAGGTGGCTGTGGTGCACTTGGTCTTTGCCGCGATCTCAGCCATCACCATCATAGGGCTGCCTTTTGCCAAGCAGCACATGAAGATGTTCAAACTGGCCCTCGTGCCCTTTGGCGCACGCATCCGGCAAGGCTGATCCGACTCGACGTCGACGCACGAACAAGAGGAGCGGCCCAGATAGGCCGCTCCGTCTTTCCGGTCAAAGACCTGATCAGGGACCTTCTCAGAATCCTTCCATCAGGGTCAGGTCGACGATCCCGTTGGGAAGCGCGCCGATGGCCTGCAGCAGACCTAACCTGCTTTTGCGCACCTCGGGCTCAGGCGCCATCACCAATAGCTCGTCAAAGAAACTGCGGATATATGGCTTGAGGGCCACCAGTGCACCAAACAATCCGTCGATCTCCGGATTCGCTTTGACTCGCTCTGTTGCAGATTCCAGGGCTCTCAGCAACGCCTGCGCGACTGGCTCAGGAAGGTACTGCGCCTCATAGGTATAGATGACTGGCTGGTCGCGCGTGATGCGTACACACCGCGCAAAGGTGTCGAGCAGCTCAGACCATCCTTCCTTTTGCAGCCACGGCACAAAGTCCTGCAGTGTACGGTAAGCCAGGTAGGGATCATAGCCCCGTTCGGCCAGAATAGCATCCACCATATCAAACCGAAACCCACTATCCAACAGATAGCCACGATAGCGCTTGCCGACAAAGTCCAGGACCTCGCGCAGGGCATCCTGATTCGCAGGAACCGGCAGCAGATCGGCCGCCAAGGACATGGCCTCGGGCAAAGCGAGAGATATTCCTTTGCCTATCAAGAGCTGCACCAGACTCAGGGCAGAACGGCGCAATCCCCAAGGGTCAGCACCGCCCGAGGGGCGAATTCCCACCGTGAACAAGCCGACCAGGGTATCTAGGCGATCAGCGATACCTACCAGCACGCCGGGCATCGATTCGGGCAACTGGTCTCCCATCGCTCGCGGCAGATAGTGTTCCTCGATCGCCTGCGCCACCTCGGGTGATTCGCCTGAAAGCATGGCATAGTGTCGTCCCATTTTGCCCTGCAGCGACGTCAGTTCCACCACCAATTGGGTTGCCAGGTCGCTCTTGCACAGAGCCGCCGCGCGCTGAGCCACCGCCACATCCTTCTCGGAAACCTCCAGCATCGCTCCCAGCTCGGGCACGAGCCTCTCGATGCGGTGCACCTTGTCCAGCATGGAGCCCAACTCTTCCTGAAATGTCAGGGTGTGCAGACGAGGGGTAAAGGCGTGTAATGGTTTGTTGGTGTCGGCATCATAGAAAAAGACAGCGTCCGCGTAGCGTGCCCTCAGCACTTCTTCGTTGCCAAAGCGAACCTGGTCAACCGCCAGCCCCTTACCATTGGCCACGGCGACGAAATGCGGCAGCAGCTTGCCATCCCGCACGATCGGCAAGTAGCGCTGATGCTTGCGCATGACAGCCAACAACACATCATCGGGCAACCGTAGGTACTCCTGTCCAAAGGAGCCACGAATCGCCAGCGGATACTCGACCAGGTTGGCTACCTCCCGCAGCAGAGCCGCATCCTCGGGGATCTCGCCACCCACTTGGTTAGCCAGATAGGCAGCTTGCTCTCTGATGCTGGTCTGGCGCTCAGCAGCACTCAGCAAGATCCCTGCCTCTGTAATGGTCCGCACATAGTCGGCCGCAGCGGCAATGGTCAGCTCGGGCGAGTTGTCCGGACGGATGCCTCGCGATGTCCGGCCACTGCGCACCTGTGCGAATTCCAAGGGCACGACCTGGTCACCCAGCAAGGCCAGCAACCAACGTATGGGTCGCGAGAAGTTGACCGCACTGGCGTTCCAGCGCATGCTCAAGGGGAAGCGGATACTGCTCACCACACCCGGCAGGATCTCGCTAAGGACGGCGCTAGCGTCACGCCCATGGTCCATGATCACGGCAACAGCGTATTCCTTACCATCGAGAACCCGCTTTTGCAGCGACGTCACGTCCAAGCCCTGCCCGCGCGCAAAGCCAAGGGCTGCCTTGGTAGGATTACCGCTATCGTCGTATGCCACTCGCGCCGGCGGTCCTTTGACGATCCTCTCCTGATCCTCCTGTCGCGCGTCGAGCTCGCGCACGATGGCTACCAGGCGACGGGGCGTGCCTACCGTGCGCAACTCGGCGTACTTTAGTCGGGCATCGTTGAGGCTCTTGGCCAAGGCTCCCTCGAGCTGCGCCAACGCGACGTCCAGATCCGCCACCGGCAACTCCTCACAGCCAATCTCCAGGACCAGGTCCGGGGAGGACGTGCCGGAGGGTTGAATGGGGGCTGGCAGAGGCTCTGAGACAGCGGTCGCCTGTCCGAATTTACCCGCCAGAGGGTACCCCATCTCCTCCCGCTGGGCCAGATACAACGCCGTGACTTGGCGCGCCAGGTCACGCATGCGCACAAAATACCGCGCCCTCTCGGTCACGCCGATCGCACCCCGGGCATCGAGCACGTTGAACAAGTGCGAGCACTTGAGCACATAGTCGTGCGCAGGGATCACCAGTTTGTGAACCAGAGCGTTCTTTGCCTCCGATTCGCACAGGTCGTACATCTGGCGAACACTGTCGACGCCTGCCACCTCAAAGTTGTAGGTACAGTTCTCAATCTCGGTCCTCAGGTGCATATCACCATAGGTCACGGCACCTGACCAGCGGATGTCGTTGAAACCGCGCACGCCCTGCAAGACCATAACGATGCGCTCCAGGCCGTAGGTGATCTCCACCGATACCGGTTCCAGGTTCACACCCCCGGCCTGCTGGAAGTAGGTAAACTGGGTGATCTCCTGACCATCCATCCACACCTCCCAGCCAAGCCCCCAGGCGCCGAGCGCCGGCGACTCCCAATTATCCTCCACAAAGCGTACATCATGGGCGGCGGTATCAACACCCAAGGCCCTCAGGCTCTCGAGGTAGAGCTCCAGAGGATTCCCTGGATCGGGCTTGAGGATCACCTGGTACTGGTAGAACTGGGACCAGCGGTTGGGGTTCTCGCCGTACCGTCCGTCATCGGGTCTCACTGAGGGTTCCAGGTAGGCCACGTTCCAGGGCTCAGGCCCCATAACGCGAAGCACTGTGGCCGGGTTCATGGTCCCTGCGCCCACCTGGACATTGTAGGGTTGCCACAGCAGACACCCGTGGTCTGCCCAGAACTCGTTCAGACGCATCACGACTTGCTGAAAATCCATAGATCCCCCTGAGACAAGATGATGACCATGGCCTCTACGGCGCGAGGTGACCGCGCCGCCACAGATCAGGTTTTGGCGCCGGCAGCATCGTGTCGCATGTCTCGCAGTTCGCTGCGCATGCGCTCCAGGACACTGACCGACTTGAGCTCTCGCTCCAGCGTGAATTCCAGGTAGCTCCGAAGGAGCGCCTCGATCTCCCGATGAGTCTCCGCACTAACACGAAGAGTCCGAACTTGCGCCTCGTCGCGGGTCTGCAAGTAGCGCAGCACTTTTTGAGCGGCAACGGATACGGCCCTGGCATGAGGCTGCTCCTGACCACAGCGGTCACAGAGTATGCCACCTTGCTCCACGCCGAAATAGTTGACCACGGGTTGGATAGCTGCATGGCAATTCATGCAATTGAATACCTCGGGTTGGTAGCCACTCAGTCGCAACAGGCACAACTCGAAGAAACGCACCCAGAGCCGTGGGTCTTGCTCCTGGGATAACCAGTGATACCCCTGGATCGCCAAGGCATAGAGATCGTGATTTTCTTCGCCTTCGGGAGCAAAACGTTCCAGCAGCTCGGCTACATAGCAGGCATATGTGAAACGCATTAGATCGCCACGGATTCCCTCGAACTCTTCGACGCTTTCCGCCTGGGTGATGATGTCCAGGTTATGCCCTCTGGCCAGCATCAGCTGGACACGGGAAAAGAGACCGAGATGGCCCACTTGGCGACTCGTGGGGCGTCGGATACCCTTGGCCAAGGCAGAGAACTTGCCTCGAGGCGTCAGCAAGGTGAGGATGCGATCAGTCTCCGCATAATCTAGTTCGTGTAAGACGATGGCCTCCGTACGGTACAGACGCTCCTGCAGCACAGTGGTCTCCTATCCTAGGTGCGCCCAGACCGGCCGAGGAACCGCAGGGTCACCGCACGAACGATATCCTCGACATCCTGCTTGGAGACCGCCTCGGAGGCACCGGTCGTGCCCTTGCCCGTACCCGAAAGACCCTCACAAGCGTGGCACAGGTCACAGTCGGGGCCGGCAAAACCGCGCTCAGGGCCCAGGAGTGCATCCCGCTTGGCGCTGAGGCGACGCACCTCATCCACGGGAAGCGTTCTCACTCGCCCCAGCGTATGTGCCACGGCCAGGATCACAGCCGTGTTCTCTACCTTTTCCATCTTGGTATAGGCGTCCATGGCCGAAACGCCCACGGTCACGGCGCCGTGGCGGTCCAACACGAGAGCGTCATGGTTACCGATGAGGTCGCGAATGACCAGGGGCACATCGGCGGAAGTGGGCGTAGCATATTGAGTGGTCAGAATCGTGCCCATGTTGACCAAGGTCTCGGGCAACACGCAGGGAGCTAGCGACACGCCTGCGACACTGAGGGCCGTGGCGATGGGTGGATGGGCGTGCACAACAGCACGGATATCAGGCCGTTGGTGGTAGGCCTCCAGATGGGTGCGCAACTCGCTCGAGGGTTTGAAACCGTTGTGCGGGGCCACCGTCTCAGGGGCGAGGCCCCCCTGCAAATCGGTCACCACCAGATCCTGCGCCCGGATCTGGCCCTTGGCGATGCCGCTGGGAGTGGTGATCAGGTATTCGAGGCCCCAGCGCACGGAAACATTGCCGTCGGTGGCCGCGATGAGGTTCTTCTGATAGAGCAGCTGGCACACCAGGATAACCTCCTGGCGCAAGCCCTGCTCTACCTGTCGATCCAGTTCTGGCACGTGAACTCCTTAACTCTACTGCGCGTAATGTTATGTCCGGTCAGGAAAGACCAGCCGCTCGCGCCTGGTTGATAATCTTGATGCCGGCGCTGGCGCCGATGCGGTTGGCTCCCGCATTCACCATAGCCATGGCTGCCTCATAGTCCCGGATGCCTCCCGCGGCCTTGATGCCCACCTGGGGCCCCACAGACAGGCGCATGAGAGCGACATCGTGAGTGGTAGCTCCCCCGGGACCAAACCCGGTCGAGGTCTTGCAGAAATCGGCCCCCGCCTCGACAGCGAGGAGACAAGCCACCACCTTTTCCTCGTCGGTAAGGAGTGCAGCTTCGATAATCACCTTGCAGAGCGCCCCGGCATGATGACACACATTTACCACGGTCGCTACGTCATCCTTAAGGTATGCATACCGGGCCTGGTCACCCGATAGCAGTGAGCCAACGTGGATGACCATATCGATTTCCCGGGCCCCATCAGCGATGGCGCGACGTGCCTCAGCCGCCTTGATCTCGGAGGTAGTCGCGCCTAGCGGGAAACCAATCACAGAGCAGACGGCTACATCGCTGTCCTTCAGCGCCTGCGCGCACAAAGACACGTAGACGGGATTCACACAAACCGAAGCAAAACGATACTCGCGGGCCTCTGCACACAAGGCTTCGACCATGCTCGGCGTTGCCTCGGGCTTGAGCAAGGTATGGTCGATCATCTTAGCCAGTTCGGCCACTGTCGGCGCGGGTGTCTTGGGCAATAGATGCTGTGAGACCGCGCGATCTAGCACATCACGAGCACGAACCCGGATCGGGGCGAACCAGGCTGCCGATTCCCTATCGTCCATCATCGCTACCCCTCTTTCCACACACGACACGCTGGCTGGTTGGAACACGAGACCGGACGCGTGTCATAAGCCATCCTGCCCACACGACCGACTGCGTCAGGCTGCGCGGCGTGTACCGTGGCCGCCCGATACGCGGCCCAGTATACGGCGCCCACCATGAAAATCCAAAGATACCGCATAGCATGCCACTCGGGACCAAGCCTACTCGCTCCCCGTCTGCATGTGCTCAAGGCCCACTCGGGGAAATGCCGCGGGTAGCAATGTGCCTAGTGATGTCTCCCACACGTGCCCGCTCAGATCGGCCACCAGAACCGGCATATCCTCTGCGAATTCGCTCAGCACCTGTCGACAGGCGCCGCAGGGCATAGCGCCGGACTCGGTGACGACCGCCAGTGCTGCGAACCACCGTTCTCCTTCGGAGACGGCTTTCCAGATGGCCACGCGCTCCGCGCACACCGTGAGCCCCGTCGAGGCATTCTCTACATTGCACCCCACAAACGTTTTGCCCGAGCGGGTCAAGATTGCAGCGCCTACCGGAAAGCGAGAGAAGGGTGCATAGGCACGTTCCCGCACTTGGATCGCTGCTGCGACCAAAGCCTGCCACTCCGCAGGCAAAGCGTCCACTGTGGAGAGTCTATAGCTGCTCATCCTCGTTTTCATCCTCTTTCGAACCAGGACGCACGCGGGCCGGCACCCCATATACCAGGGCGCCGGGTGGCACGTCATGGGTGACTACCGCGCCAGCGCCGATCTTGGCACCCTGGCCTACATCAAGAGGGGCTACCAGCATGGCGCCACTCCCGATTAAGACGCCCCGGCCGATGGTCGTCCGATGCTTGCGTACGCCGTCATAGTTGCAGGTGACTGCGCCTGCGCCAACATTCACATCCTCGCCCAGTTCGGCATCGCCAATGTAGGAAAAGTGCCCCATTTTCGTTCCGGGCGCCAAATACGCGTTCTTGACCTCGCCATAGTTTCCCATATGCACACCTTTTCCCAGGTGCGCGCCTGGTCGCAGGTGGCCATAGGGACCGATGTCCACCCCATCCTCAACGATCGCGCTCTCCAGAACGGAAGCCAGGATGCGGCACTCGTGACCGATAGTGCTATCCTGTATCACGGTATTCGGCCCGAGCGTACAGCGCTCTCCCACCACCGTATTTCCACGCAAGCAGGTATTGGGGTAGATCGTGGTATCACGCCCCACACTTACGTGGGCCTCCACGTAGGTGGTGGCGGGGTCGATCAGGGTCACGCCGCCAAGCATGAGCTGTTCGGCCAGCCGCTCGCGCATGATCCTTTCGCAACGAGCCAGATGAACGCGCGTGTTGATCCCTTGTACTTCGGTGACATCCCGAATAGTGAGCGCTTCAACGGGGAGCCCATCCTGGACGGCCAGGCTTACCATGTCGGTCAGATAGTATTCGCCCTTGGGTTGGGTGATGGGCACATCGGGGAGCCTGCGCCACAGCCACTCGGCATCGAAGCAGTACACGCCACAGTTGAGCTCTCGCAGAGCGAGGATCTCTGGCGTGGCCACGGCCTCCTCGACGATCTCACGCACGCGCCCGGTGGCATCACGCAGGACACGGCCAAAACCCATCGAGTCTGCCGAGTCGACGGTAAGCATGGTCATAGCAGGACGGCCCTCAGCGTGCAGCGCAACCAGCCTCCGCAGTGTTTCGAGGCGCAGGGCGGGCATGTCGCCATAGAGAAGGAGGACGGCGCGGCTTTTGCCCTGGAGGAGAGGTGCAGCCTGTAGCGCGGCATGGCCCGTGCCCAGTTGCTGCGCTTGGGAGGCATAGAGGACATCACTTCCTACCGTGTTTCGCACCGCATCCGCACCCACGCCCACGACCAGGGCGATCGGGTCGGCGCCCAAGGCTTGGGCGTTCTGTACCGACCAGAGCACCATGGGCAGGCCCAGGATAGGATGAAGCACCTTGGGCAGGGAGGATTTCATGCGTGTGCCCTGGCCGGCAGCCAGGATTGCGGCGGCGACTTCACCCATCGCGGACCTCCTTGCATGCATCCCGGGTGTGCGCAAAGCGTTGGCCCAAGGCGCACCCTAGGACGCTCGAACAAAGAAGGCCAAGGACATGCTCATCGTTGCGAAGGGAATCGCAGTGACGAAGACACGGCTTGGCCTATGTTTGCCTCTGACTGAGATAGCTGGGGCGGGAGGATTCGAACCTTCGAATGGCGGCTCCAAAGGCCGCTGCCTTACCGCTTGGCGACGCCCCATCGGATCGAACGCAAA
>CAYQDH010000149.1:0-10800 GCA_964416075.1 uncultured Anaerolineales bacterium
GCGATGGTGTTCAACTACCGCTTCTTCGACCAGACGATCAGAGCCCGCGAGATCGTCGCCGCCGGGGCGTTCGGCGCCATAGTGCATGTGACAGGCCTGGTGCACTATGCCTGCTGGAGCCACGCCATCGACCTGATTCTCGATTTCGCGGGGCCGGTCTCGCAGATCACGGCGCTCTCTAGCGATCAGCAGCGCGCCCATGGGCGCGACCGGGCCAAGGATGTGACCGTCGCTTTCCGCACCGCCGGGGACGCCACGGGGACGCTCATCGGAACCTTGGGCCTAGGGTGGAAGCTCCCGCTCTACGAGCTCACCTTGGCCTACGAGGGCGGCCGCCTGAGCATGCGCGACCTGGACGGCGACCTGGAAGTGATGCGCTACGACACGGCTAGGCACGAGGTGCACGCCCTGGCCCGAGACGTCTCCCGCTGGGACCAGTACCGCGCCTCGTTCGGCAAGGCGATCAACGCCTATCTCGATTCCGTTGCCGCGGGGGCTCCCCCGCCGGTGCCGGGGATCGCGGGGCTGCGCGAGCTGCAATTCGAGGCGGCGATCAGGCGGTCCATCGCCCAGGGCAGGCCCGTGGACCTCGACCGCGAGTTCCCGCTAGATTTATGAGGAATTTGGACAGGATTTACAGGATTAACAGGATTTAGTATTATCTTCCAGTTTATTTTTTTATCCTCCCATCCTATTAATTTCGTCCGGTATTCCTGGATAGGACTAGTAGAATAATTGAGATTTATCATTATATGATAGTATTGTTATTTTCCTGTCCTGTTAATCCTGTCAAGATCACAGATTCGAGGAGGATGATAACTTTATGCGAATGCTCAAGATGGACGGCAACGATGTGGTGCGCGTGATCGAGGCCCCCGACCCGATGCCGGGGCCCGGCGAGGTGGTGGTGCAGACGGCCGTGTCGGTCCTCTGCGGGAGCGAGCTACATTCCTACCACGGCGGGGGCAACGCCAAAGGAAACGGCGGGCACGAGGCGGCGGGGACGGTGATCCAGCTCGGCCCGGGGGTGAACCGCCTGCGGGTGGGCCAGAGGGTGGGGCTCAGTGGTGTGGTGGGCTGTGGGCAATGTGAATTCTGCGCCAAGGGTCAGTACACATGGTGTAGGAAGCGCTTGGGCTATGGCCACTTTCACGCCGAGCGCATCCTGATCGCCGCGCACGGCTGCCATCCCCTGCCCGACGACGTCTCGTGGAACGTGGGGGTGCTCATCAGCGGCGACGGTCTGGGTGTGCCCTACCACACCTCTCGCCGGCTGCTCTCGCCCGATATCCAGACGGTGGCCATTTTCGGCGCGGGACCCATCGGCCTGGGCAACACCATGATGCAGGCGCACCTGGGGCGCCGGGTCATCGCCGTGGACCTATCCCCCGAGCGGCTGGCGTTGGCCCGTCGGCTCGGCGCGCGTGAGACCGTCAGCGCCCAAGATGGCGACCCTGTGCAGGCCATCCGCGACCTGACGGGGGGCGCGGGCGCCGACGCCTGCATCGAAGCAGCAGGCAGGCCCACCACCTTCAAGCAGTGCTTCGCCGCCGTGCGCACGGGCGGCATCGTGGCCATCAACGGCGAGCAGCCCAAGGTGGAGCTTTCGCCCAGCGAGGATTTTATCCGCCGCGACATCACCGCCTTTGGGTCATGGTTCTATCATTTCAGCGAATTCGGCGACATGCTGGCGCTGTATCGCCAGGGGCTGGCGGTCGATAGCCTGATTACGCACCACTATCCTCTCGCCGAGGCGGAAACCGCCTATCGCGAGTTTGCCGCCGGACGCACGGGCAAGGTGGCGCTGCTCTATCGGGAAGAGGGCCGTGCAGCCTCAGGATCTTGAGCGATGTCGCCAGGCCCGCTTCGCGTTTGGGTACGCAATGGGTTTTGGATGGATAGATGGTGAACGACGAGCTCTGGTGGCGGCTACGGCCTCGGCGAGGTGTAGCGGGTTTATCTGCGGTTCGAAGGACACGCTCACAGGCAGAAGGAGAGCGAGATGGACTTGAGGAATCGTATCGGCACCGATTTTGACAATGTCTCGCAGCGCCTGGTCTACAACTATATCGCCACCCAGCCTGACTTTCGCCCCATCCCCTCGGAGGTTGCGAGCGAGGGCGCTCAGCGCCAGTTCTACGACTGGATCGGCGGGATCTATGCCGCGCTGTATCACGACCCGACGCTCATCAGCATGACCACGGACCCCGATGAGACGGAGGACCGTCCTAACCCGGACAGGGTCTACAAGGACGAAGCGAGAAAATACCTGGAGGCCCGCAAACTGCGGCGGGAGAACGAGACCAAGATCGAGGGCCTGTTCGACAGCCTGCAGCGCCTCGGTGAGCTGGGCGCCGTGCGCGACGGCGTGCTGATGGTCGAGAAGGGCGCCCTCGGCCTCAACAAGCGCGCCTATAACACGCTGGTCCAGAATCTCACCACCTTGGGCCTGTCCTGCGCTGACGCCGGGGGGACCCTGTCTCTATCGAGCCCGGCGTATCCCGCGTTGTGCGACGCCTGGAAGCTGCTAGCCACCCTCGGCGCCGCCGAGGCCGATGCCTATGACGCGCGATGGCGCCAGGAGGTCGGTGACGAGGCCGCACTGCCCAAGTGGCGAATCTTCTCGCACGCACGGGACCTCGCTCAGCTCAAGAGCCGCATCCTAAAACGAGTGCTCTTCGACCCGGCCTACGATTATGCCCTTGACCTGCTACAAGGGCTCTCCGACGATCCCGCTGCCTACCGGCACTTTGTGGACATGCTTCTCGCCCAGGGATTCCAGCCCCGTTGCGACTGGGGCAGTGGGCTCGACGCGACGAACGCCATCAACCTGGCCTTCACCAAGACCTACGCCGGACCGGAAGGCGAGCCTCTCAGGCTCCGGTTCATGACCCAGTTCGACTCGCGCTACCACCGCCAGATCCTCTATACGTTTATCGAAGACAAGGTCGCGGTCAAGACCTTGCTGAGACAGCTTGATACCCTTCCTGAGCTGCTGCAAGACCTCGTCTATGGCTTTACCGGGGAGTGCAGGGCCTGCGGGTTCTGCAACCAGACCAATCGCAAGCTTCCGTACAACAGCATCTCGGCGGTCTACCGCGGCAAGCCCGTCGAGATGTGCTACTATTTCAAATCCCTGCGCACGCAAGAGCTGAGCCACGAGATGCTCGAGGCGGCCCAAGCCCTCTATGCCTGGGTCGACGATCACTACGAGGTCGCCGCCTGAGGCCCCGCCGCCGGGCGAACCGTCCACGCCTGCCAGCGCAGCCGCTTGTCCACCCACTCGCTGGTCCAGCCCACGGGATAGAGCCAATCGCTCGATGTCACGCGCTGGGCCAGCTCGGGCCAATTGGCCGCCTCGGGGAGCTGCGGGCCGGGCGAAAGGCGCACCTCCGTCGCGCCGCCAAGCGCCTGGGCCATGGCGCGCAGGAAATCACCGGGGCCCAGTGTGGCCCGGCCGACCTGCACCGCAGCCGGGACGTAGACCACGGGCCGCAGGGCACTGGCCGCCACCCCGATTGCCTCCGCCGCGAGGGTGACCGACTCTGTGATTGCCCGAGGCTCGTCTACCGGTCCCATCGCCGCCCAGGCATCCCAGGGGTCGATCCGTTCCGCAAGCACGTCAACAGCTGCGGCAAAGAGTTCCGCCGGGGTGTAACTGTCGCCGGTAGTCTCGTCCACCTGCCAGGTCAGCGTCTCGGCCGCCTTCGCGAGCATCGGCCTGAGGCGCTCGGCGTCCAACTGTCGCCGCGTGGGCGTGGGCTGCCCCCGCCAGGCGTCCTCGTAGGTCTCGAACTCGAACCCGCCGTGCGCTCTGAGCAGGCGGATCAGCTCGCGGAAATTGGCGAAAAAGCGCTCGATATCCTCGCGCGGCCGTTGCGGGGAGGGCGTCCAGTCGCCCCATGTCGAAGGGTTCTCGTGACGCATGTTGATGCCATCCCAGAATTCAGTGTGGATGGTCTTGGTGGGGTGGGCGTAGAGGATCACCCGGTCCCAAGTGGCCCATTCGTCCAGCTTGGGCTGCAGGGCGGACACCGGCTGGCGAATGAGCGGCTCTTCCATGTTCCAGTCATAGCTCAGGTTGAGGGCGTTGCAGTACCACACACCGCGACCGCGCCTCGAGCTCAGGATACCGTCTCCGAAAACATTGCTCCCCAGCAAGGTATAGCCGTAGATAGCCTGGGCGGAGGTGGCATTGCCCGGCTTGATGAAGGCCCACAGGTGATCGCGATGGCAGATGTCCATGATCACGTCCATGCCATAGCGCTCTTCCCGCAAGAAGCGCGCCAGTGACCGATCCCAGTCCGCATCTTCGGAATACTCGGCGATGTTGGGGTGCCAGCTATGCCGCCAGGAATGCCCATTGACCTCGTGGGCCTTGAGCGCATCCAACACCTCGCGGCTGCCCCTTCGCCGCCAGGCCTGAGCGGCCTCAGCCACCACGCAGAAACACCCACGCACCCCCTCTCCCTCCAGCGTGCGGGCCAGCCGGGTCACGCCTTCCTCCGCCGCGACATTCACATAGTCCTCAGTGTCGAAGCTAAAAAGCACCTTGGTCACGGGGACCTCCTCGATAGGGAATCTAGGTACGACCTGGCGCCCCGATCCGCGCCCTCAATTCCAACTTACCAGTGGTTGGTATGGATGCGCTGAGGATCGTATTGCGTGCGCGCGTTGCGCCGCTCCGCGGGGTGGCCGACGCATACCAGGGCAAAGGGCACAACCTGCGCCGGAGCGCCCAGGATGCGGCGGAAGCCATCCACGCGCTCGGCGATGGGAAAGACGCCGCACCATACGGCGCCGAGCTTGAGCCCGGTAGCTGCCAGGAGGAGGTTCTCCGTCGCCGCGGACACGTCCTGAATCCAGTAGTCGGGCCGGTCCGGAAAGCTCAAGGTAGGATCCCCACAGACCACGATCCCCAACGGGGCCTCCAAGAGCATGTCGGCGTAGGGGTGCACCTCGGTGAGAGCCTTTTTGACCTGCTCGTCGGTAACAATGACAAAATGCCAGGGCTTGCGGTTCCCCGCCGAGGGAGCGGCCATCGCTGCCTTGAGCAGCATCTGCAGTTGCTCATCACTGACGGCCTCGTTCGTATAGGAGCGGATGCTCCGCCGGGCAAACAGGTTATCGATCTTTAGCACTTCCACCATCTGTCTCCTTACTGGGTTGCCAAGGTCTTGACTATCTCGCTCATACGCGATGCCAACACCACGCGGACACCTAGGCGATCCTCCAAGTCTTTCGGCGTCAGGTCGTCCAGCGTCACCCGGCCCGTGGCGTCGAACATGGCCCGCGGTAGAAAGACAACCTGGCCCAACTCCTGCCCAGCCAGGGTATCCAACACATCCTCTCCTGCCAGCAAGCCCGATACGGTGACGGTTTCGCCCAACAGGCGGTTCACTACGGGCGTTACCTGGGCCGTGATGCCTGTGCGCCGATAGAAATCGTCCGCTAGCTCGCGCAAGATTGGGGCAATGAGCGTGCCACACACCAGGGTCAGGCGCTCTATTGGGGACGAGCCCGGGCGCGCTCGCCGGCGTGCCTTGCGCCAGTCGTCCAGCAAGAGGCGCACCAGGCCCACGCCGTTCTCGCGCTGGGCCTGATCATCGTAATAGTCAGCTGCGGGCACGGGCCGCCCCGTTAAGAGAAAGAGCTCGTCAGAGGGGTATAACCAGGTGCGCCCCCAGCGCGCACGGCAGGCATCGCCAAAAGGAAGCGCTATATCGAGAATCTCCGCCGCTTCCTGGGGCTGCACAAGGCGCACCCCTGTAGGATGGCGATGATACCGTGTGAGCCCCACAGGAACCACAGCCAGCGTCTGCACGGTGGGCCATAGGTCAGCCACATCGGTAATGGTCCGTTGCAGCACAGGGCCATCGTTCACCCCCGGCCAGATGACTACCTGGCCGTGAACGGCGATGCCCATTTCCCCCAGCCGGCGCAGTTGCGCCATCACATCGGGGGCTTCCGGATTGCCCAGGATACGGCGACGCACATCTTCGCCGCTGGCATGAATGGAGACATAAAGAGGGCTCAGGTGCTGTTCATCGATACGCTGCCAATCCTCGGGCGAGAGATTAGTCAGGGTGACGAAATTCCCCTGCATAAAGGCGTAGCGATAGTCATCGTCGCGAAGGTAGAGGGTCTTGCGCAGCCCCCTGGGCATCTGTTGCACAAAGCAAAAGGGGCAGCGGTTGTCACACTGACGCATGCCATCGAAGGTCAGCTCAGAGAACTCGAGCCCGAGATCCTCATCATAGTCGCGCTCGATCTCCAGGCGATGGCGCTGACCATCGCGCTCTATCACCAGTACCAGCTGCTCGTCGGCGCCATAATAACGGTAGTCGATCACATCGCGCAGCGGATGCCCGTTGATGGAAATGACAATGTCACCAGCTTGCAGGCCTATCTCTGCGCCGATGCTTTGGGGCAGGACCTCCGCTATAGTCCCGCCCTCGGGCTTGTTCATGACTGTGCTCGTCCACAGCTGGAGCAGAGATGGTCGCGCACGATTTCCTGCATGCGGTCGACCACTTGATCTATCTGCATCGTGGTACTGTCGATCACCACCGCGTCCTGTGGTATCTGTAGGGGCGATTCCTCACGCGTACTATCGATCAGGTCGCGCCGCTGAAGATCCTGTAGAACCTGGTCATAGCTCACAGCCGGATCTCGAGGTAGCATCTCGAGATAGCGACGTCGGGCGCGCTCTTCGGGTGTGGCATCGAGATATATCTTGACCTCCGCATCGGGAAGGACCACGGTTCCGATGTCGCGCCCCACCATGATGACCCCTCCCTCGCCCCCGAGGCGCCGCTGTTGGGCGACCAACGCCTTGCGTACGCCACGATAGGCGGAGACAGGCGAGACATGCTGGTTTACGAGAGGGTCGCGAATCTGCCATGTCACATCTTGTCCATCAGCATAGACGGTATACTGGCGGCCATCGTCTTTCGTAGGTCGCGTCACCTCGATGCGCAATGACTCGGCCAGGCGAGTGATGGCATCTTCATTATCGATGGGCACACCTCGTTCTAGAGCGGCCCAGGTCACTGCCCGATACATCACGCCGGTGTCGAGGTACAAGTAGCCAAGCCTACTGGCGAGGAGGCCGGCGACGGTGCTCTTGCCGGAGGCTGCCGGCCCGTCGATGGCGATGTTGATTTTGTTCAACTGCAGCATCCTTTGGTGTGTTGCTCTTGATAAGCGGCCCTTGCTCCAGCCCTACTTCCTGGCGCAGGGCACGCATCTCCTGCTTGCTCAGCCAGCGCCCTTGGCCAGGTTTGAGGTCGCCCAGTTCCAGGCTCCCGACGCGGACGCGAATGAGCCTTTTCACATCGTGTCCTACCACCTCGAGCATACGGCGAATCTGGCGCTTCTTGCCTTCCTGGAGCCCGATACGTAGCCAACTAGCCTCGGTCGGGGCCGGTTCTTCTCGCCAGCGGCCTTTGAGCTGCGCCAATTGCACCCGAGCACGAACGAACAAGGTCTTGCCTTCATCCTCGATGTGCACCCCTCGCGCCAGCTCATCCATCTCTACTGGCGACACCTTTCCTTGGGCCAACACTAAATACTCCTTCTCGTGTTGGAAACGAGGGTGCATGAGCCGGTGTGCCAGGTCCCCATCGTTCGTCAGAAGCAACAATCCTTCGCTGTCAAAGTCGAGCCGGCCCACCGGGTAGAGCCGTTCATCACTGGGTACTAGGCTCAGGGCCGTTGGCCGACCATGTGGGTCACTCACCGTAGAGATGTATCCTCGGGGCTTGTAGAGCAGGTAGCACACCGGCTCGTGCTCCATCGGCACAACCGGCTGCCCGTCGAACTCTACCAGATCACCCTCCGGATCGATGCGCGTGCCCAACTCGGTCACCACTCGGCCGTTCACCCGGACACGCCCAGCCACGATGTATTCTTCGCTGGCACGGCGCGAAGCGACGCCCGCACGTGCCAGGTATTTCTGAAGCCTCTCGCCGCTCTGCGGCTCAGCGGTTCCACTGGGCCGTTCACGGCTCCGGTCAAGCGGGTTGAGCGCTCGCCCACTCCGTCGCCCACGTTCCTTGTGGCGTGATAATTCGCCGTTGGACATTCGACCACTACTCCTCGAGCCCTTGGGATGGCTCATGCGGCTACCTGGCATAGAGGGGTAACTCGGCAAACGGCTGGCCAGCCAGATTCACCAGCAGAACACCGACCGGTTCTTCGGGGCCAGGGTTAGGACTGGGATTATCGATCTGTCGATAGAGAACCACGGTGCCCATCTGCCAGGGACTGATCAGATAGATCGCAGGTTCTCGCAAGCCAAAGTCGTGCCAGCTCCCATTCTCATCCTGATACCGGTTCAGAGCCGTCTGCGGGACATCTATAGTCAATTGAGCGTAATTAGCATAGTAGTAGTCCAGGAGAAGACGCGTATCTCGAAAGCGATCCGTAGAGCCCAGTACAACGGTTATGGCCTTGCCCTGCGTTCGGTCGACCATGGAGATCAGGCATTCGCCCGCGAGTTCTTCAGTTCCTGTCTTGATCCCAACCATGCCCGGATAGACATTGAGCAGTTTGTTGGTCGAATCCAGGCGGCGCGCCGCCAAGGCCACTTCAGGGCGCCGCACGATGTCGGCGAACACTGGGTTTTTCATGGCTTCAAGGGCTATGATCGCCATATCGTGTGCAGTAGAGTGCGCTGCCCTGTGATCCAGGCCGGAGGAGTTGGCAAACCGCGTGTCGACCAGACCAAGGCTGGCCACCCATTCATTCATCCAACCCACGTAGGTGGCCGTCTCGCGTCCCAGGCCGCGCGCGATGGTCACGGCTGCTCGATTGTCTGAGGGAATTAGCAGAAAGAAGAGAAACTCGCGCAAGCTGAGCAGTTCACCATTTTGCAGGTTAGCGACGCTGTACACCACCGTATCATCTTGGTGGACGCGCAGGTCTTTGTCCAGCGGCGCCCTCTGCAGGGCAACCATCGCCGTGGCGATCTTCACAAGGCTACCCACAGCACGGTGCTCATTTTCGTTGCGCGCATACAAAACGCGTCGGGTGGTCACATCAGCCAAGAGTGAAGCCGCAGCAGTCAGCTCCGGTTGCGGCACCTGGTGCATCAATCGTATTTGGTGAGGCGTCACAGGGCGCTGAGGAAGATCCGAATCCACGAGCATCGGCGGACCCAAGCCCATACAAAAGCAACTCGCCACTGCGATCAGAAGCAGCGGCAGCCATCTTTTCAGCATGAACGCCTCAACCACAGAGTGAAATGTGATAAGCGATTTTAGCTCAAGGAGGGGATGGCGTCAAAATGAAAACAAAGGCAAACTCAAAGAGACTGCTGCAAATCACAAGTGCGCTGGTTCTTGGCGTGGGATGGGCACGGAAATCGGCAGGAAAAACCCCGATTTCCCTAAATTGGGCTCACAAAGGGATTGACCTACAGACACTTGTCGAGTATAATGAGTTGTGCAAAATCAAGTGTGAGACGGAAGAGGATATGATTCCCAGACTTCTCACGTCGTCCCGGTTCGGCAACCATAGGATCCCCTAGGATAGATGGATGGTCGACCGGTTTTTTTATGTTTTTCAATCTTTTCTACTTACTTTCACGTCGATCTCTGTTACTCCACCATGTTCTATTCGGGTCCTGATCAGTTGACTCTATAGTTAGCACGCTGGAGAGGCCAACGAGGATGTTGGAACACGTACTGCGAAACGCAAGCTACGCAGAGCTCCCTAGAAACAAGGAGGTGGCCGAGCTCCATTCAGACGTTGAGATTCCCAGTCTGAGCAGTGAGGAGGTTTACACCAAGTTGAGTCACGAGGGTGTCGAAGTGATCTATGAGAATGAGCGTGTGAAAGAACAAGCGACCGAGCCTCCGGAAACGGAACCCCTTGATGAAAGCGATGTGGATGGCCCCGATCCCGAGGAAATAGAGCTGATCGCTGACATCGAGCTAGAGGAAGAAGAGGTACTCGACAAACCGGAAGTGCAGATCGATTTGGATGGTATCTCCGCCGATGACACTGTAAGTTTGTATCTCAAACAAATGGGACAGGTCCGACTCCTGACGGGCCTCGAGGAAATCACCCTTGCCCGACAGATCGAGGAAGGGGATCGCGCCCGCTGCAAGCTGCGCGACAAATCACTCCCCGCCGAGGAACGCTGCAGGCTGGTAAGCACTGTAAACGTCGGTGAACAGGCCCGCACCAAACTGGTAGAAGCAAACACGCGATTGGTGGTCAGTGTTGCCAAAAAGTACATCGGTCAGGGTGTGCACTTTCTGGACCTCATCCAGGAAGGCAATATTGGCCTGATGAAGGCAGTAGAAAAGTTCGATTATCATCGCGGCTACAAGTTCAGCACCTATGCCACCTGGTGGATTCGCCAGGGTATCACGCGGGCGCTGGCGCAGCAGAGCAGGCTCATACGACTCCCCGTACATGCTGGAGACCAGATCCGCCGCATCTATCGCATAGCCGAACAACTGGAACAGGAAACTGGCCGACGCCCCACCCCTGAAGAGATATCGGATCGTGTTGGGTTGGGTGTCATCAAAGTCGAGCGTTTGTTAAGGATTTCTCGCTATCCCGTGTCGCTAGAGCGGCCGGTCGGTGATGATGGTGACACCGAGTTCGGGGACTTTATCGAGGATGACGAATCTTTGCCCCCTACTGATGTGGCCCACCAGCAGCTGCTTCGCGAAGCCCTCGAGCAAGTGATGGGCGCCTTGACACCCCGCGAAGCCCGCATCCTCCGGCTGCGCTTTGGCCTGCGCGACGGGCACGCTCACACCCTGGAAGAAGTAGGAGAAAAGT
>CAYQDH010000150.1:0-10701 GCA_964416075.1 uncultured Anaerolineales bacterium
TACGGCGCGCAAAATGACCATCCCGGTGTGGACTGCGGCCGACCTGGATGTACAGGCCTCCTACCTGGGCCTGGATGGCTCGCCCACCAAAGTCGTCAAGGTGTTCACGCCTCCCAAGCGTGAGGGCAAGGTGACGATGATCGACGCGGATGGCCCTGTCGAACAGGCCGATATCCTGTCGGCCAGATTACTGGCCGAGAAGGTCATCTAGGGAGAGAGATCATGGCTTTTCTCATCATCGATAAAGATGCCTGCATCGGTTGTGGCGTATGTGTGCAGGTTTGCCCCTTTGGCGCCCTGGAGTTGGTGGACGGTATCGCCGAGGTCGACGACAAATGTACGGCCTGCAGCGCTTGTGTGCCCGAATGCCCGGCGAATGCTTTGAGCCTACCCGAGAGGAAGGCGACCGCGCCCTCGGACCTGGACGCCTATCGCGGCGTATGGGTCTGGGTGGAGCAGTTCGGAGGCCAGCCTGCCGGGATCTCCTGGGAGATGATGGGCCAGGGGCGCATCCTGGCCGACCAGCTGGGCGCGCCCTTGACGGCCTGTGTCCTGGGCCACGAGGTCGAAGCAGCGGCCCGCCAGGCGATTGCCTACGGCGCCGACCGCGTATTCCTGGCCGATGACCCCACCCTCAAAGACTACCGTACGGAACCCTATGCCCAGATCCTGGTCCGTTTGGTGCGTGAGTATCGCCCCGAGGTATTCCTTCTCGGCGCTAGCGCTCGCGGCCGTGACCTGGCTGGCTCGGTGGCCACCACGCTCTACACCGGCCTGACGGCCGATTGCACGGGCCTGGAAATCGATCCCGAGACGCGCCTCCTTCGCCAGACGCGCCCGGCCTTTGGCGGGAACATCATGGCTACGATCATTACGCCCAACCACCGCCCGCAGATGGCCACCGTACGGCATCGTGTCTTCGATACTCCTCTTGCGGTCGCCTCGCGCCAGGGACAGATTGTGCCCGTGCCCGTGTCGATGGCCGAGGAACAGATCGCTGCCAAGGTCGTCGAGTTTCTGCGCGAACAAGAAACCACCAACCTCGCTGATGCTCGGATCATCGTATCGGGTGGTCGTGGTGTGGGAGGCCCCGACGGCTTTGCTCCCCTGCAAGAGCTCGCCGAGGTGCTGGGAGGAGCGCTCGGCGCATCGCGTGCGGCCGTCGACGCGGGGTGGATCTCCTATTCGCATCAGGTGGGCCAGACGGGACGCACTGTAAGGCCCGATCTCTATATCGCGTGCGGCATCTCCGGCGCCATACAACACCGCGCTGGTATGTCCACAGCGCGCGTCATTGTGGCCATAAACAAGGACCCCGAGGCGCCGATCTTTGATATCGCCACCTATGGCATCGTGGGTGATCTGTTCCAACTCGTTCCCGCGCTGACAGCGCAATTTCGCAAGAAACTGGCATCCAGATAATGTCTGCCTATCGCATTGCCATCGACGAAGCGTGGTGTAAGGGTTGTGCTATCTGCGTAGCATTTTGCCCGCGCCAGGTGCTTGAGGTCGACCAGGTCCGTTGGGTTGCCGGCCACCACCCCATGCTGGTGAAGCAGATCGATCGTTGTATCGCCTGTCGTACGTGCGAGCTCCTCTGCCCCGACATGGCTATCGAAGTGATCACCGATGGGCAGGAGGACGGACGATGACAGGTGGGTGGTCGACCATTCCCAGTCTACTAACCTCGGGTGGCTACTTGATGCAGGGTGACGAGGCCTGCGCCGAGGGCGCCTTGGCTGCGGGGTGCGCGTTTTATGCAGGCTATCCCATTACCCCGGCCACCGAGATCATGGAGCATATGGCGCGCCGTCTGCCATCCCTCGAGGGGCGCGTATTTGCCCAGATGGAGGACGAGCTAGCCTCCATGGCCGCCGTCATTGGGGCCTCGTGGGCAGGGGCCAAGGCTATGACCGCCACCTCTGGCCCCGGACTTAGCCTGATGATGGAGAACCTTTCCTACGCCCTCATGACCGAGACTCCGCTGGTCCTCGTGGATATCCAGCGGGCAGGGCCCAGCACGGGCCAGGCCACCCGTCCCTCGCAGGGCGACGTGATGCAGGCCCGTTGGGGTGCAGGGAGCGACTATGAGATCATTGTGTTGGCCCCCTGGTCGGTGAGTGAGATGTACTATGAGACGATCCGTGCCTTTAACCTGGCCGAGCGCTTTCGCGTGCCCGTTATCCTCTTGGGCGACGAGTCGGTGGGGCATCTTCGCGAAAAGGTTAATATTGCGCCGGAGCTCGCGGTGTACAATCGCCTGCAGCAGCCTGGCGACGCCCCTTTTGGGCAAGCCAGCGTGCCGCCAATGCCCTCCTTTGGCCAGGGCGCCAAGCTGATGATCACCGGGTCGACCCATGATGCCTATGGATATCGGCGTACCTCCAGCGCCGAAGCTCAACAGGCCCTTGTGCAGCGATTGGCAACCAAGATCAACCTCTATACCGAAGAGATTGCCGCGAGCGAGCTATTGCTGGCGGACGACGAGCAGCTCGACTTGCTCTTCATCGCCTATGGGATGACCTCGCGCAGCGCCTATCGCGCGGCGCAGATGCTGCGCCGAGACGGCATTCGTGCCGGGCTGTTGCGCCTGCGCACTCTGTGGCCTTTTGCCGAGTCGGCCGTTCGCCAGATCGCCCCCCGTGTGGCGCGTGTCTTGGTGCCCGAAATGAACCGAGGCCAGATACTGCGCGAGGTGCAGCGCTTCATTCCCTCTGCCAGGGGCTATCACCGCACCGATGGCGAAGTGATCTCTCCCGCCGAGATCGTGGCGGCAGTTCAGGGGTGGCGACCATGAAACCGGGCACAACAACTTCGATCAAGCGGATGATCCGGGCCGAGTCCTTCCCCACGCCCTTTTGCCCAGGCTGTGGGCATGGTATCCTGATGACCGCGCTTTTGAGGGCCATCGACGAATTGGGCTTTCAGATGGACGATATGCTTTTCGTGTCGGGCATCGGCTGCGGGGGGTGGATTCCCAGCCCTCACTATGCCGCGGATACGCTGCACGTAACCCATGGCCGCCCCGTGGCCTTTGCCACGGGAGCCAAGCTCTTTAACCCTGGGCTCAAGGTGGTGGTCATCGGCGGCGATGGCGACATCGCCTCCATCGGCGGCAACCACCTGATCCATGGCGCCCGACGCAACATCGAGATGACCGTCATCTGCGCCAACAATGGCATTTATGGCATGACGGGGGGCCAGGTCACGCCCACCACGCCCCAGGGAGCGCGGACCGTCACCACGCCCCGTGGCAATCCTGAGCGTAGCTTTGACCTCTGCCAGCTCGTCGTTGCGGCGGGCGCTAGCTATGTTTCTCGTTATTCAGTCTACCACATTCGGCCACTCATTCGCTCCTTGCAGGCCGCTCTGACCCATCCTGGATTCTCCTTCGTCGAGGTGCTCACCTCTTGCCCGGTGCAGTACGGGCGTCGCAACGATTTGGCCACCCCTGCGGCGATGCTCGATGATTTCAGGCAGCGCTGCGTGACGATCTCGGCGGCTCGCACCATGACTCAGGAGCAACTGAGAGACAAGACTCTGATTGGGGAATTCATCAGTTGAGCTACGACTATACGTTGGGGCAGGTCGAGGCTTTACGGGACCTGCGCTACCACCGTACGCCCGAGCTGCGGCTGCGCAACGAGGAACAGGCTCTGCAATTCGTCAACGAGGTGGGATTCTGCTTCCTCTTTGGGGACCAGGATGTGGAAATCCCCACCTTGTGGGCGGCCGTAACTGGCTCTGGTCGGGATGTGCCCAATGATCATTATGATGCGGATGTGGGCCGCACATGGGAATGGAAAGATAGCCTCCCAGTTCATGGCCTCATCTACTATGGCAAGCTGCTGCGAGGCAAGCCGACCCTCGTCTCTCTGGCGCTGCTGCCTTGCTTCTATGCCCTTTCAGCCAACTACGGAGAGCTCGACGACTACCTGGAGCAGTATCGAGATGGGTTGCTGAGCATCGAGGCTCGAAACGTCTACGAGGTGCTGCTGCGAGAGGGCGCCTTGGCCACTAGCCGCTTGCGCCAGCTGGTGGGGCTGCCTGGGGGAGGAACCAACGCCCGTCGCTTTGACAGAGCCCTGGCCGAGTTACAGGTCAATCTTCAGATCGCCAAGGTGGGGATCTCTGATGCGAACCGTTGGGGCTACGCCTACGTCTACGACCTGTTCCTCAGGCGATTCCCCGATGTGCCAGGCCGGGCCAAGAATCTTGGCGCTGCTGAAGCTATGAGCAGGCTGCTGTTATGTTATTTACATAATGTTGTTGTTCAGTCCGAGACGATGGCCCAGAGACTCTTTCGCTGGGACGCGAGAGAGTGGGGACCACTGTTGGCAAGTCTCGTTCAACGTGGGTTATTGCGGCGCGACCTCAGCGTCGCTGGTTTGCCCGGTGTTCTGATGGGGCTTACAGAGCGATCCTAAAAGAGGGGGAGTCATGACAGAATCTGTTCCGCACTTGTCCGGTAAGATTGCCTGGGTCACAGGCTCGTCGCGTGGCATTGGTCGGGGTATCGCGGAGCAACTGGCCAGTGCGGGGGCCACGGTAATCATCCACGGCAGCACGCCCCAGTCGCCACGAGCGTTCCAGGAGGCAGATTCCTTGCAGTCCGTGGCCCAGGCGATCGCCCAGGAGCACCATGTGGAGGTGCTGCCCGTCTATGGGGATCTGTCTCGGGAAGCCGAGGTGCAACGGATCGTCGGTGAGATCCGAGCCAGGTTCGGGCGCATCGATATACTCGTGAACAATGCCGGCGGCGACTATGGCGCGCGAGGGCTCAATGCCCCCTTGGCCGGCAAACCGGACCCTAACGATGCGGTCTTTGTCAAACTCGATGACATTGTGGCCGTACTGAACCGCAACCTGATGACCTGCATCCTCTGCTGTCGCGCCGTAGCGCCCGAGATGATGGAGCGCCATGCGGGGTGGATCGTCAATATCGGGAGCATCGCCGGGTTACAGGGGAGCGCTAGCGGGGTGATCTATGCCACAGCCAAGGCCGCGGTTCACGAGTACACGCGTTGCCTGGCCATGCAGTTACGACCCTACGGCGTCAATGCTAATGCCGTGGCGCCAGGCGATACAGTCACGGCCCGCTGGGCCGCCAGCCGCACCGTGGATGACGCCAAAATGGTGAAAGAGGGCTCCCTCGAGCGCTATGGTTGGCCCGAGGAGATCGGTCGCGCCGTCGAGTTCCTGGTGTCGTCCGGCGCGTCCTACGTCACCGGGCAGGTTTTGCGGGTCGATGGCGGAAAGCAAGCCTGGCCCGGCTGACGCCTAGGCGTGCAGGAGCCAACGCACGCGTCGCCACATGCGCCAGAGCAGGCCGACATTTAAAGCCAACCCCACCATGACCGCGGCAAAGGGCAGCAGAGGCAAGGATACCCTTACACCCGATGTGACTCTCAGTGCGTCAATGGCGCATGCGTTTCCCGACGAGCTTGGCTCACGTTCTGGTGAGACCTCTAGCGTCAGCGTGTGGGGGTCGGGGCCGAGCCCATGGGCCAGTGTAACCAACTCCTGGCTCTTCCACGTGGCGCTGTACAGGGTTACGTAGCTCTGCCCCTGCCTATTCGTGGCCAGCCCTGGCACGGCATGCCCATCCAGCGACACCAAGAGCCGTCCTCCGCCAGGGCCTCGTGGGGCGAGCAGGTCTATCCCCGGACCGCGGAAGGTGAAAGACACTTGATCTCCCGCCGTCTCGGAGCGCCAGTACGACTTGCCGGAGGCCTGCGAATCGACGACCGTGTCCCAGTTTCCACTGGTGATGATCGCGGGATTGCTCTCCTGGTAGAGGCCGGGTCCGGGCACGGGGCGAGTGGCGGCCGCGCTCTGAACCGCCAGGTACAAGGGGCGGGGTGTAAAATCCGTGTCCACCATGCGAAAGTAATAGTCGGCCCGATCCGTGGGAATATGTCCGGCTTGCCGAAAGTACCACACCATAAAGACGCCAGCCCAGGGCCACTGGTCGCGAGCCATTGTAATGCCCCGCACCGTATAGTCGGCCTGCTCACGTTCGCTCACACGTTGCCACAAGAGGCGGTTCGCCGGGAAGGACTCTGGGGCCGCGTTCCAGCCATACTCATTGAACCATACTGCTTTATCCTGGTCCCCGTAGCGTTCCATGATCTCACGATGCAACAGTACGCGCTGGAAATTCAGCACTGCAGCATCCGGCGGATCCTCGGGCGAGCGGTCCATGCCAAAGGCATTGGCCGAGTAGATGTCGAAATACTCGGCAGCGCCGGCCTTGTACATCGCTTCGAGATAGTCCAGGTCGTTCATGGCGGTCCATTTGCCGGGCTCCGGGTGTGCTTGGCCTAAGGTGATCGCCAGAGGGGCGCAAAGGACCCGAACGTTGGGATTGGCTTCCTTGGCCCGACGGTAGGCGATCTTGAGCAGTTCGACATACTGAGCGGGATCGACAGGACGGTTACCCCATTCGGGGAAGATGTTGGGCTCGTTCCAGATCTGGATATAGTCGACACGCCCCTTGTACCGTTTCACGAACTCGTACACATAGTCCCCATAGTCTTCCAGGTTATCTGGCGGGCGTTCTTTATAGGTGTTGTCCGTGCGGGTCCAATCCGGGGGGCGATCGAGCCGGGCAATGATGCGCAGGTCGTACTTGTCGCATGCGTCGACGATGGCGTCGAATTTGCCCCAGCTGCTGCTCTTGGTGGCGGGTTCCAGAAACTCGCCTTTGCGCGTGGGCTCCACCTCTTCCCAGGTGAATTGCTGCTTAACCCAGCCAATACCGCCCTGCGAGGCCATCTGCAGTGTCTTGTCTAGCTTCCAGGGCTCAACCTCGCGGTCCAGGAAAAAGTTGGCGCCGTAGGGATTGATATCCGTGTTTGGTATAGTGCGTGCGGGTCCTTCGACGGCAGTGGGGCCTAGCTCACCCACGATGACAATGGCAAATCGGATTGCCAGGATCAGCAGGAGGATCGCGCTAGCGCTCAGAGCGGCAAATCGGATACGTAGGGTTTTCCTACCAGAGCGTCGAAGCGAGGCCATTGTGGTCTCCGCGTGCGTGAATTAGGCCTCCGGGCGTGTGTGTCCCGATCAGCCTATGGCTGGGACAGCAGCATTATAGGGGTGGCCATGGGGTTTGTCAATGATTCTCGGCAGGCCTATAATCGTCATATCGATGTGGTATCACCACAGTCAGGAATTCTCTAATATACGATGAAGATCATCACCAGCCATGAACGCACCGATATGGATGCCCTGGCCTCGATGTATGCGGCTAGGTTGCTCTATCCGGACTATGAGGTTGTCCTGCCTCACAAGCTTAATCGCAACGTCCGTGAGTTGGTCGCGCTGCACCGCGAGCAACTGGGTTTTCTGGAGCCCAGCAAAATGCCCAAGCGTCGCATCAGCTCCCTACTATTGGTGGATACCCAGGCTATCGCGCCGCTGCGTGGGATGGATCCCCAGACTCGCATCCAGATGATCGATCACCACCCCCTGGAGGGTGCTCAGGGCGAGAATCGCTTCTACGAAGGAGAGCCTCTGGGCGCTACGACAACCTTGCTGGTGGAAAAGCTGCGCCAGCGTGGGATCACGGTGGACAAGCTTGGCGCCAGCCTGATGCTCATGGGGATCTATGAGGATACGGGCTCTCTGTCGTACACCGCAACGACACCCCGCGACGTGCATGCCGTGGCATGGCTGTTCGACCAGGGGGCAGACCTTGCTGTCGTGAACGCTTTGCTGAATCGTCCTCTGTCCAACGAGCAGCGTCAAGCTTTGAACAAGCTCATCGCCCACAGCACGATTTACGATGTTCATGGCCGCTCTGTTTGCATCTCCACAGTAGTCCTCGATCACTATGTGGACGAGCTCTCGACGCTCATCCACCAATTGGAGGACCTGTACGAGCCGGAGGCTTGCTTCTTGCTGGCTGAGCATCGCCGTAATGTCCAGGTCATTGCTCGCAGCACCAGTGAGGAGATCGATGTGGCGAGCCTGCTGAAGGAGTTCGGAGGTGGAGGACACAGAAAAGCAGCAGCCTGCTTGATCAGCGGTGCTTCTATCGATGACCTGGTGCCCAGGCTTCTGCAGGCCTTGGAGCGAGAGATCGAGCCGCCCCTCCAGGTGCGCGAGATCATGTCCACCAATGTACATACGCTGGACCCCAATATCTCGGTGCGCGACGCCGTGCAGTTGATGCAGCGCTATGGCCATGAAGGCTTTCCCGTCGTCGACAAGGAGCGATTGGTCGGCGTGCTCACACGGCGCGATACGGACCGCGCCATTCACCACCGCCTGGGCGATATGCCTGTGCGTAGTATCCTCTACACTGGGCCTCTTTTCGTGCGCCCTCAAGACTCGGTAGACGAAGTTCAGCGGGTGATGATTGAGCATGATGTGGGCCAGGTCCCGGTTGTGGACGATGGTCGTTTCGTGGGCATCGTCACACGCACCGACCTGATCAAGCTCTGGGCCGCTCCGCCACGCTCATCGCGGGCCCAGGAGATCACCAGCCTCCTTGAGAGGGCTTTGCCCGAAGCACTGCAGCAACTCCTGTTCCATGTCCGTGACGCGGCAAACGACCTCGGCTATTCGCTCTATGTTGTGGGCGGCTTTGTGCGCGACCTGCTGCTTGGCTTGCCCAACCTCGATCTCGATCTGGTTGTTGAAGGGGACGCGATCCAGCTTGCCCGCCGGCTGGCCACCGAGATGGGTGGGCGTGTGGTGAGCCATTCGCGTTTTGGCACGGCCAAGATCATCCTCGATGGGGATCGCGCTCCTGGCATCCCGTCATCGCTCGATTTCGTCACTGCGCGCACCGAGTTCTATGAGCGGCCATCGGTGTTGCCACAAGTAGAGCGTAGTTCCATCAAGCAAGATCTCTATCGCCGCGATTTTACCATCAACACCATGGCTATCTGCCTGGATCGTATACGTTACGGCGAATTGCTGGACTTTTACGGGGGAGAGCGGGACCTTCGCGATCGGCGCATTAGGGTGCTGCACAATCTGAGCTTCGTTGAGGATTCCACTCGCATTTTGCGCGCGGTGCGTTTTGAGCAGCGCCTCGGCTTTGTCATCGAGGAGCGGACGGGCGAGCTCATCGACGATGCCCTGGAGTTGCTCGACCATGTGACGGGCGAACGCCTGCGGCACGAGCTCTACCTATTACTGAGCGAGGCGCGCCCCGAGGATAGCATGGAACGGCTCTCGCGCATGGGCGTCCTGGAGCACATCCATCCTAGCCTGCACTATAGCCGCGAGATGTCCCCGCTATTCGCCAGGCTGCGCGGGCGGTTTCACGCCTGGCCTGCCGCTCGGGTGGAGAACAGTACGGAGGCTTCCGAGTCCGCCGCCCTGGGAGATGATGCGGGCGTAGAGGTGCACGCGCCGACGCTGGGGCTGTGCTATCTTGCTCTGCTGTGCAGCACTATGACTTCCGAACAGATCCAATCGTTCAGCGAGCACCTGCACATCAGCAGAAATGATGCGCGATTCCTGTACGAGGTCATCAGGTTGCGCGAGTTGCTCAATGCGCTGTCGGCCAAGGCCATGTTGCCCAGCGGCATCTACCGCCTGTTAAGCCCGTTCTCGCGCGAATCCCGCTTTGTGCTTTCTGTGCTCACCGATATAGACATCGTGCGCCAGCGGCTAGATCTCTACGAGCGCGCCCTTTCCACAGTGGCGCCGACGATCGATGGCCACTATATCAGGTCGCTGGGTGTGCCCCCGGGACCGGTGTATGGGGAGATACTCGATCGCGTGCGGGATGCCCTATTGGATGAGCAGATCCATAGCAGGCAACAAGAAGAAGAACTCGCTCGTGCGCTGGTGGGCACGGTCCACACCCAGGCGCGCTAGAATATCCGTGCGATCTCGTCGCTGTCAAAGCGCCGTAGTTCTTCGCGCTGGTCGCCTCGCATCATATAGATACCGTCCTCGGCAGGCAGCACCTCGCCGATGCATGTGGCCCGAATCTGCGCCGCGTGATAGGCATCCAGCAGCGAGCTAGCTTGGGCCGAGTCCACGGCCACGATGAGACTGCCCGAAGCGATGGCCCCCAGTGGATCTAGCCCGTACTCTGCGCAGAGCATCAGCCCCTCTTCAAGCATCACCACCCGATTATAATCCAGTCGCAGGCCGGCGTGCGAGGCGAAGGCCAATTCGTGGAGACCCGTGGCGAGGCCCCCCTCGGTGGGGTCGTGCATGGCATGCACGCCAGGGTGGTCGGCCGCCAACCGAGCCGCAGCGACAACACTGATGCCAGGATCAAAGAGAAAAGACTGCGCCCTGGCAATGAACTCCGCGCTATACCCGCGAACAGCCAGCTCAGCGGCCTTCTCGCGGGCTATGATGGCCGTTGCCTCGATGGGTATCCCCTTGACCAGGATGATGCTATCTCCCACGAGGGCGCCGCCCGTCGTGATTAGCCTGTCATGCGCTACCTCGCCGATCAGCACACCCACAACCACTGGTCTATCCAGCCCCCAGGTCACCTCCGTGTGGCCTCCCACCAGCGTAATGCCCAGTGACACGCAGGCATCGCGGAGTTGGCCAAAGATCGACCGCACCATCTCGGGGGTGGTGTGGTGCTGCGGCAGGAGTACCGTGTTGAGCATCCACAAGGGGCGCGCTCCGCTGGTGGCTACGTCGTTGGCGTTGACATTGACCGCATACCAGCCTATCTGGTCGGTGGCAAAGGTGATAGGGTCCGTCTTCACC
>CAYQDH010000151.1:0-10635 GCA_964416075.1 uncultured Anaerolineales bacterium
CGCCTGGGTGATTCCAGCGAACGAGTTGGCGCCGTTCATTCGCACTTATGAGAGCCGCGCCGTGGTTTCCCGTGCAGCGGTGAAAGCAAATGGGCAACGCTTCCTTCATGCGTGGTCTCTGATTGTTGGCGAGAGGACCGGGTAGCTGGCGCGCCCAAGCCGATGCGGGGTGGCACAGTAGTGAGCGCAAACGCAGGCCGTCCCACGGGACGCAGCTCGCCTCCCATCCTAACCCGGGCGCTTCTCCGCCCGCCCCTTGGGGAGTGGGGTTCAGGGGAGCGGAGAGCGCGACGGACCGGACGAGAGGGAGCTGCACCCCGTGCGGCGGCGTGGGCCTAGCTGCCCCCAGGCTGAACCCCTGGGGCTACGCTTGCGAAGCCGACCTGCGTCGGCTGGGATCACAGCAGCCCGCGCAGGCGGGCCTTGCAGTCGTTGCCCGAGGCCTTGGCCTGGGTCTCGCTGCCCCTAGCTGACCCCAGGTTGAACCCCTGGGGCAACGCTTGCGAAGCCGACCTGCGTCGGCTGGGATCACAGCAGCGGATCGTGTCCGGCCCGCGCAGGCGGGCCTTGCAGTCGTTGCCCCAGGGTTCAGCCTGGGGAGATTTCACCATATTGCGCGGCCATCTCGCGCGCCTCGTTGGCCATCTCTTCGCGCAGCCAGGCGGGGGAGAGCACCTCCACTTGCGGCCCCCAGCGCCGGATGAAGACGTGCATCTCTTCCGGATGGGCGACGGACACGCGGTAGAGCAGCCGGCCGTCGGGGAGGGTCTCGATGGAGGCCGAGCGGTTCCAGCGCGTCTCGGCCAGGCGCCGCGCCGCCGCGGGGGCGAAGCGCAGCAGCACCTCCTGGGTGGTCTCGCCGTACATGATGCCCCAGGCGCTGGAGAGCAGCTCCAGGGCGTCAAAGTCGGGCGGGACGACGAAGCAATCTTGGAGAAGCTGCGCCTCCAGGATGCGCTCCAGCTTGAAGATGCGCAGCTCCCCGGCATGGCTGGCGTGGCCGATGACATAGGCGGCCATCTCCTCGGGGGAGGATTCGATCCAGTAGGGCGAGAGCACCGTCTCGCGCTCCTCCTCGCGCCCCGCGGCGCGGTAGCGGATGCGCACGCAGCGCCGGGTCACCCAGGCGCGGGCGATGGCGTCGAACACGCGGGCATAGGGGGAATCCTGCTCCCCCATGCGGGGGGAGAGCACGCGGCGCAGCTGCTCGGCCACCTGGGGCTGCAGGATGTGCGCCAGGGCCTGCAGCGATAGCCCGATGTAGGGGTTGGGCTCGTCGCTCACCTGGTCCAACAGCCGCCCGGCCACAAAGAGGGCCGTGGCTTCTTGCTGGGTCAGGCGCAGGGGCGGCAGCTTGCTCATGTTCTCCACCATCAGCCGCCAGCGCCGGTGCTCGCATATCAGGGGCACCCACAACGGATCCGCCTGCAACAACGCCAGGTCGCGCTCGATGGAGCGCAAGCTCACCTTCAGCCGCTCCGCCAGCTCGGTGGCCAGGTAACCGCTGAGGTTGTCGTAGAACATGTCGCGTAGCAGCACGATGCGCGCCACGCGCTCCTTGATGCGATCCGCCATCATGGGCCTCCTCGTGAGCGATCTACGGCATGCTAAGGTCTAAACGGACCCAAGCTCTGATTAAGTATACCGATGGGGGCGACAGGTAACGACGTTTTTTGAGTGCTCAAGCAAAGGGGAAAGCGCGGATAGAGATACAGCCTGCGGAAGACGGCCCGGGAGGCCCGGGGGCCCGGGAGGCCCTGGACGAGCTGGGGCCCAGGCATGGATGAAACAGCGATGTAGTGCCACGATGATCCTCTTCGAGCGAACCAGCACGAACCACGGGAGCGGGCGCCGGGATGAGCGCCACGGGTCGCAGTATACCAGGAGAGGGAGGGACAGGGCAAGCGCCGGCACCGGGTCGGCGCCGAGTTGCCTCGCTTGCCCTCCGCGCGCACCCAAGCTAGAATCGATACTACGCTCCAGTCAACGATCCCTCGCGCCCTACTCTCGGAGGCCTCGGTCACGATGGTTGGCAGCGGGTCAGCCCGCTAGCCAAAGGCAGGCTGACCGCAAGGAGGAAACCATGTGCTGTTTGGTGACGATCCTGCTCGTGTTCGGCCCGCGGGTCGCCCTGCTGGCCTGGTGGCTCACCGAGGCGGCGCGCTTTGCTCGCGCTTTTGGCCCGGAGGCCTGGCCGATCTCGGCCCCCTGGCCTCTATGGGTCTGGCCCTTGTTGGGCGCCATCTTCTTGCCCTGGACGACCCTGGCGTACCTGGTCGTCTTTCCGGGGGGCATCGCGGGCCTGGACCTGCTTTGGCTGGGGATCGCGTTGCTGGTGGACCTCGGCTCGCATGGGAGCGGGTACCGCCAGCGTGGCCGCGTTTATAGGAGATAGGCCGCAGGACGAGGCAGGATGCCTCGTCCACAACGATGGCGCGGATACCCTAGCCCTCGACGGAACGCACCAGCAAGAGCGGCCGGTCCACCACGTGCAGCACGCCCGCGGCAACGCTGCCGTAGAATACGCGTTGTAGGCCTGAGCGCCCATGGCTGACCATGGCGATCAGGTCGGCCCCTTCTTGCCGAGCGGTCGCCATGATCTGGCTGACGGCCGCACCCGAGACCGCTCGGATGTGGGTCTCGATGCCTCGCGATTGCAGGTCACCCTGGATCCTGGCCAGATAGGCCTCGGCATCCTGGAGCAGATGCTTGATGAGCTCATCATAGAGATCGGGCAGCTCCTCACCGGACACGCCGCTATCGTAGGCCCAGGGGTCGATCACCTGCAGCAAGACCAGCCTACCCTGGTTCTGCCGGGCCATCTCCTCCACGTAGGGCAAGATCGCCTCCGCGCGCTTGGACCCATCCAAGGGCACCAGTATGGTCTTGAACATCATTGTCTCCTTTCAGACCTGCAATGGTAGTCCCATCTTGCGAACGATGTAGGGGGTCATCCCGAGCCTATGGGGCCATTGTAACGGGGTTAACCGGGGAGAGCAAGCGGCAACGCAAGGTAACCATCATAATGCATGCGCATTCCGACGTTCAAGGGCGTGATGGGTAAGCCCACCGATGAACACCGATGGCGGAGGATGAACAGCGATAGGACTTGAGTTTTTTTCTCATCTGTGTTAATCCTTCCCGGATCGGTGTTCATCGGTGTAGAATCCCGCGCTCGAGCCCTGCGAGGAGGCCAACTGAGGGGTTGAGCGAGTGTGTTGATTTGTGGCAAGAGGAGGGATGGCGCCCATGCCCTGGGATGCATCACTCGATCGCTTGCGCGATGCTCTGGCGGAATTGTACCCTGTTGTAGCGGACATGCGGCGCGTGGCCAAGGGCGCCCTGCTGCCCCTGGGCCGAGTGACCTTGCGCGGTGAGCCGGTGAGCGATTGGCAGGCCATCCTGGAGGAGGCCGCCAAGCTGGATTATGTCGAGGACCTCATCGAGGTGGCCGTCGCCGAGCACCGCCGCAACCGCGCCCTGCTGATGGCTGTGGAAGCCTACCACCTGCGGAGGGCCAGGTCGCAACCCGCCCTGCACGGGCAGGCCAGCGCAGCGAGTCGCTCCCCCCTATCAACCTCCGCCGGGACAGCGGGCGCCTCGACGGCGCCCGTCTCGGCGCTCGTCGCTGCGACGCTGCCCCAACACCTGCTGCTCGACCTGGGCCAAGGCGCCACCATCTCCCTGGCGCGGGTGCCCGCGGGCGAGTTCGTGATGGGCAGCGCCGGGCCGGAGGATGCGGCGCCCAGCGGATCGGCACCCGCCAGTGGATCGGCGGCCGCCAGCGCGGCATCGGCCAGCGCGGCCGCAGCCGATAGCCTGGCCCGCGACGACGAAAAGCCCCAGCACAAGCTCTGGTTGCCCGAGTATCGCCTGGCCAAGTACCCGGTGACCGTCGCCCAGTATCGCGCCTTCCTGCAAGCCACCGGCTACCCGCTCGAGGGAGCGGAGGGCATGGCGGCCCCGGACGACCATCCCGTGACCGGGGTGAGCTGGCACGACGCCCTGGCCTTTTGCGAGTGGGCCAGCTACGTCAGCGGGCGATCGGTATCGCTGCCCAGCGAGGCGGAGTGGGAAAAGGCCGCGCGGGGCACCGATGGGCGCATCTACCCCTGGGGCAACCGTTGGGATCCGGGGCGCTGCAACAGCCAGGGCCAAGAGACAGGCCCAGGCAGCACCACGCCCGTTGGCCACTACAGCCCGCAAGGGGATAGCCCCTATGGCTGCGCCGACATGGCCGGCAATGTGTGGGAGTGGACGCGCAGCCTGTGGGGCAAGGATGTGGGAGAGCCCGATTTCCGCTATCCTTATCGCCCCGATGACGGGCGGGAGAACGCTCATGCGGGGGACGACATCCTGCGGGTGGTGCGCGGGGGCGCGTATTACAGCGGCGAGGCGTTGGTCCGCTGCGCCCTGCGCGACTGCTTTGGCCCGGACGACCGCGAGGCCAGCAATGGGTTTCGCGTGGTGGTGCTCGCCGCTGCCCCCTGACGGGCGCGGGGAGAACGTAAACCATCTTAACGCAATTGGCCCTCAAACCCCTTGCATTCTCGAATCAGGTATGCTATAATCGTTTATAGTACCGTGTAGTCGTAGAATTGTTATCGTATTCCTTCCTCGTAGCTTCACCATAGTACGGTAGCGCCCCTCTCCCTACCCTGCACTGCGTACTGGCTGGACGGCCCTGATGGCTGCGCGGACATGGTGGGGCTACACCTGGGGATGGACGCGCAGCCCCTAGGGCGCAGGATGACACAGTGCCTCTTCGGTAACCTCTCTCGCTAGAGCAGAACGTTCACGGAAAAGTTAACGAATTAACCTGGTAACGCGTCGCCACAAACCGCCAGGGCGTTCCGTTCACGGCAACCGGATGCTTCGGAACATGGAGGAACAGGGCTCCTCGGCGTCGCCATAGATGCGCAGGCCCACCCGGCCATAGGGGAAGGAGGGATCCTCGCCACTCTCGTATCCTATCACCAGCGCCCCGTTCAGGTAGAGGCGCAGAGAATCGCCCGTGGCTTCGACCCTCAGAGTGGCCCAGTCTTCGGTAAAGGGGATATCGTCCGCCTCGGTGGCGGCGACGATGTTGTCCGTCCCGTCGACGCGCTTGGCCAGGTAGATGCCGGGCGTGCCCTCGGTGGCCCCCTGCGGCACCAGGGTGAAGATGAACCCGTTGTTCTCGTCCTGCATGCGAAAGGCCAGGCTGGCCTCGCGGTCGAAGGTCAGCACCTCAGCGCTAAACTCAAAATCGCCATACGTTTCCTCGTATAGCCATAGGGCATCCCCCTCCGTCGACGTGCCCTCGGCGACGCCCGGCTCGCGCCAGTCCCATTCCCCGCCATAGGCGGTCCATCCCGACTCGGGAGGCAGCGCGGAGGTGCGGGTGGGCGTCGGGCCTGCCGTGACAGATGGGCCTGGCGTGGCCGTGGGGCTTGCTGTGGCAGATGGGCCTGCGGTGGCCGTCGGAGGTTCGATGGAGAGGCCCGTCGGTGTTGCCGAGAGCACCAGGTGAACGGCCGTGATCGTAGCCAGTGGCGTGGCATTGGGCGTGGCCGTGGCTGTCGGCGCCAGGATCGGGGCGGAGGCGCCCGCGGTGGCCATGGTCGGGGGGATGGGCGTCGCCGTTCCGGGCGTCGCCGCTCCCGGCGCTGGCGACAGAGGCCGTCTCGCCGGAGCGCTCGCCGGTGGGGGCGAGCGCCAGGCCGCCCGCGTCCTGCTCGCCGCCCCCGGGCGCCACAGAGGCGCGCGGCGTTGGGTCGCCCAGGCCCGCATCGCGCCGCGATCGTCCCCAGGGCCACGGGTCGGTGGCGAGGACCCAGGCCAATAGAACACCCAAAACCAAGAGCAGCGGGGCCATGGCATAGACCCTGCGGTACAGCGGCATAAAATAGGGCTCTCTGGCCTTGCGAGGGCGGTTGTCCGGGCGCATGAGCTACCCCCTAGCTGGCTATGGAACATGAGATCAACGCGACTAATCTATACGACGGCATAGAGCCTGTCCAGTCGCGGCGTAAGTCCGTTCACAAATCTAGCAAAACGATGTATCATATGGCATCATGACGCTGGTGTATGCACGATAGGAGCTACCCCATGTCATCGATCCCTCCAGCCTGGCAAGCCTTGCAGCAAGCCGCGGACCGCGCCCGCCAGGGCGGGGCGCACGAGCGAGCCATCGACCTCTACACCCAGGCCCTTGCTGCGGCCAAGGACCAGCCCGACATGCCCTGGGAGGCCTACTGCGCCATGATGCTGGCGCGCGCCGCTTGTCAGGAGGAGTGTGGCCAACCCACCTTCGACGCGGAGCTGACCATGCTGGCCGAACAGGCGGCCGCCCGGGGCGACCATGCCATGCAGGCCACGGCGTTGGCGCAGCTGGTTTGGGCGCTGCGCTCCTCGGGCGACCTGGTGCGGGCCTCTCAGTTGGGGAGGCAGGTGGTCGCGGCCGCCAGGCGTTCCCGCCAAGCGAGCTTGCGGGTGACCGCGTTGGTCGCCCTGGGCATGACTCAGGGCGATACGGGAGAGACCGCGGCCGCGCAGAGAAGCATGGAGGCCGCCGAGGCCCTGCTGACCCCCGCGGACGAGCCCAAGCATTGCGATTTCTGGTGTCTGAAGGACCTGGTCTACAGGCGCCTGGGAGATACCCCACGGGCTTTGGAGGCTAACGAGCACGGGCTCCACCTGGCGCGAGCCACCGGAGAGCGCGCCTGGGAAGCGGTGTTTCTGGACAACCTGGCCAATTTGGCGACGGACCTGGCCCAGCAGGGCTCCCTGTACGAGCAGGCGCTGGCCGCTGCCGGCGCAGTGGGGCACCTGGGGATCCAGAGCAGAATACTGCAGCACACCAGCGGCTGGCTAAACGTCCTCGGGCTGTATGAGCGGGCCGTGCAGGTCGCCCGACAGTCGCTACAGATGGCGCGTTCGATGCACCAGGATCGGGGCCATCTATATGCCCTGCAGTTCGTAGGCGTGGCCACGAGCGAGGGTGGGGACCCCCAGGGGGCCCAGGCCTACCTGGACGAGGCCCTGGCTCTGGCGCGCAAGACCAATAACCGCTTTATCGAGACCGTTCTTACCGGCCACAAAGCGCTGGCCCTGCTCTACGAAGGTCAGCCACAGCAGGTGCTGGAGACGCTGCGCACGATCGCGGGGCCCATGGCGAACTTTCCGCCCTCTGATCGGGCCTACACGCTGGCCTACCAGGCTGCCGCACAACGACTGGCCGGGGACCATGCCGCCGCGGGTGCCCTGGCCAAGCAGGCCCTGGCTCTCATTCCGCCCACGGGCAGGGGCAACCCCTGGTTGGATAGGTTCTATTGCTTGTGCTACCAAGCGCTGGCCCCCGAGGATCACTCTGCCGACGAAGAGACTTGGGCCGAAGCTTGGCATATGCTGGAATTGGGAACCCAGGCGCTGCTGGGGCGGATAGGGAATATGTCGGATGCCGGGCTGCGGCGCGGCTACCTGCACCGGGCGCAGTATCGCAGGCGGCTGATCGGTGAATGGCTCAGATGGGGGCCATACCATGGCCTGGGCGCAGAGGAGCTGGCCGCCTTGGCCGCGCAGGTGCAGCGCCCCGGGCGCTTGAGCGATGTATTCCGACGCTTGCTGCAGGTGGGGATGCGCCTCAACGCCGAGCGCGACCTTTCTCGCCTGCCTGTCGAGATCGTGGGCCAGGTGGCTGAGCTAACCGGCGCCGAGCGCATCGCCCTGGTGCTGTACGATCCCCAGGGGGCGCAGAGGATGGCCGAGGTGCAATTGCCGCGCCCTCTCTATGCGGTTTATAGCGGCACGGCGGAGGCGCCGCCGGACCCCGCCGCCTTTCTGGCCGAGATCGACCCCTGGCTCAAAGAAGCGGCCGCCACCCGGCAGGGGCTGGTGCGCGTGATCAATCCTGATGGCGAGCTGGCGTCGCAGCGTAGCGTGCTGGTCGCGCCGCTGCTCACCCAGGGGCAACTGGTGGGTGTCATCTACACCGACCTGACGGGCCCCTTTGGCCGCCTGGAGCGGGAGGACCTCGAGCTGTTGAGCGTGCTGGCCAACCAGTCGGCGGTGGCGGTGGCGAATGCCGATTGGTCGGCCACGCTGGAGCACAGGGTGGCCGAGCGCACGGTCCAGCTCGAGCGTTCGACGGCCGAACTGACGCGTTCGACGTCCGAACTAGGACGTTCAGCTGCCGAACTAAGGCGTTCAGCGGCCGAACTAGGACGTTCGGCATCCGAGTTGCAGGCCGCCAACCAGAGCCTGGAACAGCGCAACAGCGAGCTGGCCATCCTCAACAGCCTGGGCGAAGCCATGGCCAAAACGCTGGACGTGCGGACGGTCACTCGCATCGTCGGCGACAAGCTGCGCGACATCTTTGACGCTGACTCGATCATCATCATGCTGCTGGATGCCGAAACGAACCTCATTCACACGCTGTACGAGTACGATCCCGTCGAAGGCGGGTATGTCGACCATGTGGAGCCCTTTCCGCTGGGTACGGGATTGAGCTCTCGGGTGATCTCCTCGCGGCAGCCCCTATTGTTGAACACTCTCGAGGAAGAGGCCGCCAGCGGCGCCTATTTCCCGCCCGAGATCACGGAGCAAGGCTCGGGAGCGATCAGCCAATCGTGGCTCGGCGTGCCCATCGTTGTCGGCGACCGGGTGCTGGGCTGCGTCGCGCTGGCTGATTACCAGGCCCACGCATTCAACGAAAACCACCTGCGCATCTTGCAGACGCTGAGCTCCAACATGGGCGTAGCGATCGAGAACGCGCGCCTCTTCCAGGCTGAGCAGATCGCCCGGCGGCAGACCGAGTCGCTCTATTATGTCGCGCGGTCGATGATCTCTTACCGGAGCGTCCCCGAGATGCTGCGCACCCTTGCCGACCGCATCCTAGAGACGCTGCCGGCGTTCCGGGTGGTGCTTATAACCCTGGATAAAGAGTCCAGGCGGGTGATCCATCTCGTGTCCGGCGGGACGGGCTATGACCCGAACGAGACGCTGACCTACGAGCAACTGGAGAGCGGGCTGACCGGCTGGGTCTTGCGGGAGCTCAAGCCAGCCTTCTCGCCCATGGACGTGCCAGACCCGCGCGAGAGCCCGGAGGCGCAGCAGAGGCGGGCCGAGACCGGATGCGGGGATGTCATCGTGGTGCCCCTGTTGTACCGAGACCGGCTCCTGGGGACGATGACGGCCATGAACCTGGCCGACGGGCCGCGGCTGGGCGAGCAACAGCTCAATCTGATGGTGGCCATCGCGAGCCAGGCCGCCGTGGCCATCGAGAACGCCCGACTCTTTGACGAGTCTCAGCGCCTTCTCCGGGAGACGCAGCAGCGCGCTACGGAGCTCGCCGCCGTCAACACCGTCAGCGCCGCGCTGGCCAGGGAACTGGACGTGCGCACCCTGATCCACCTGGTCGGCGAGCAAACCCGCGCCATCTTTGACGCCGACATCGCCTATGTGGCGCTGCTGGATCCGGTGAGCGAGATGATCGACTTTCCCTATACCTACGGCGAAGACCTGCCCCCCCTGCGCTATGGCGAAGGGCTGACCAGCCAGGTCCTGCAAACGAACCAGCCCCTGCTGATCAACCGCCAGGACGACCGGCAGGCATCGGGGGTCAGCGAGACGGTGGTCGGCAAGAGAGCGCTGTCGTACCTCGGTGTGCCCATCGTGGTGAGCGGGGAGGCCGTGGGCGTCCTCAGCGTGCAGAACACCACCCAAGAGGGGGTTTTCAGCCAGAACGACGCGCGGTTGCTCAGCACCATCGCCTCTCATGTGGGCACGGCCCTGCACAATGCCCGGCTCTATGCGGAGGCCCAGCAGGCGCGCGCCGAGGCCGAGGCCGCCACGCAGGCCAAGAGCTCTTTCCTGGCCACGATGAGCCACGAGATCCGCACGCCGATGAACGCCATCATCGGCATGAGCGGCCTGCTGCTCGACACGTCGCTCACGGTCGATCAGCGCGATTTCGCCGAGACCATCCGCGCCAGCGGCGATACCCTGCTGACCATCATCAACGACATCCTCGACTTTTCCAAGATCGAGGCGGGCAAGATGGATCTGGAGCAACTGCCCTTCGACCTGCGCGAGTGTGTGGAATCGGCGTTGGACCTGATGAGGCTGAAAGCGGCCGAAAAGGGGCTGGAGCTGGCCTGTGAGGTGGCCAGCGACGTGCCCTCCGCCATCATCGGCGATGTCACGCGGCTGCGCCAGATCCTGGCCAACCTGCTGAACAACGCGGTCAAGTTCACGGAGGCGGGCGAGGTGGTGGTGACGGTGGAAAGGGAGCCCTCACCGGTCCCGCCCCCTTCCCCCACGCAGTGGGTGGGGGAAGGGCCGGGGATGAGGGCCACTCTGCATTTCGCCGTGCGCGACACGGGGATGGGCATCCCGGCGGACCGGCTGGGGCGCCTGTTCCAGGCCTTTAGCCAGGGGGATGCCTCGACGACGCGCAGATATGGGGGCACGGGGCTGGGACTGGTGGTGAGCAAGCGGCTGTGCGAGATGATGGGCGGAACGATGTGGGTGGAGAGCGCGGGCGTGCCAGGGCAGGGTTCCACATTCCACTTTACCCTTCGCGCGGCGCTGGCTCCCCAGATGCAGGCGTCCGCGCGGCGAACCGGCGAGCAGCAGGCTGTCAGCGGACGGCGC
>CAYQDH010000152.1:0-10606 GCA_964416075.1 uncultured Anaerolineales bacterium
TACGTGGGTGATCAACGTATGGGGACTGCCTCACGCCGCACATTGATCAGGAACGGGCTGTATTCGTCCCTGAAGCTATCTTGAGAGACAAAAGTGCGCGAGATCACCACATCGTAGCGCAGAGACAAGCTCGAAACCACTTCGGAGGTGCGATCGATGAGCTCTCCATAGTCGAAATCACCGCGCAAAACAATGAGCACATCGATATCCGAATCCGGCCTGGCATCGCCACGCGCACGCGAGCCATAAAGATATATGGCTTCTAGTTCGTCACCCAGTATCTCCTCAAGTTCGTGGCGCAGAACCCGGAGTATCTCGGATACCTCATCACACATGGTGGTTCGCCTCTTTTCGTGTAGCGCCGCTGCCCAAGGATTCCCCGCGGCGCTATCACGCCATCTGCTGGTAAAATTGTACATCTATCTTGGATATCGGGCCAATCCAAGGAGCGAAGCCTCGCCATGCCCAAGATGGGATCCACGCTTGCTCATGGCCTCTGGCAGAGCCAAGTCACCTGGTTCCGTTGAAGACTCTCCCTAGTAGCACGCCGGTGTGGGATCCGTCCGTAGCCGCTATGGTCTCCGGCGTACCCTCGGCGATGACCCGCCCGCCGGCGGCGCCCCCCTCGGGGCCCAGGTCGATGACCCAATCCGCCACCTTGACCACGTCCAGGTTGTGCTCGATGACGATCACCGTGTGCCCCGCGTCCACCAGGCGCTGCAGCAGGCCCAGCAGGTGCGCCGTATCGGCGGGGTGCAGCCCCGTGGTGGGCTCGTCCAGCAGGTAAAGGGTGCGCCCCGCGGCGCGGCGAGCCAGTTCCCTGGCCAGCTTGACGCGCTGCGCCTCACCCCCGGAGAAGGTCGATGCGGGCTGGCCGAGCTGCAGATAGCCCATCCCCGTCTCCACCATCAGCGCCAGCCGCGCCCTGGCCGCCGGGACCCCTTCGAACAGCGCCAGGGCCTCGCTGATGGTCATCTCTAGCGCCTGGGAGATGTCGTATCCCGCCCCGTTCAGCGAGCTATCTGGCGCGGGGTACTTGACTTCCAAGACCTCGCGCTTGAACCGGCGTCCGTGGCAGGTGGGGCAACGCACCAGCACGTCGGGCAAAAAGTGCATCTCCACGGAGAGCGCGCCGGCGCCCTCGCAACGCTCGCAGCGCCCCCCCGGCACGTTGAAGGAAAAGTGCTGCGCCGTCAAGCCGCGCTCGCGGGCCGCGGGCTGGGCCGCGAATGCCGCGCGGATGGGCGTAAAGGCGTCGGTATAGGTAGCCGCGTTGGAGCGCGTGCTCCGCCCGATGGGCGCCTGGTCGATGGTGATCACCTTGTCGATGTGCTCCCAGCCGGCGATGCCATCGTGCGCGCCCGGCGCTGCGGCAGCCCCGAAGTAACGCTGGTGAGCGGCCCGGTCCAGGATGTCGAACATCAGCGTGGACTTGCCCGAGCCCGAGACCCCCGTGACCGCCACCAGCATCCCGCGCGCGCTGCCCGCCTCGCGCAGGGGAAAACGCACCGTGATGTCTCGCAGGTTGTGCTCTCGCGCACCATGGATGGCCAGATAAGGCCCGTCGGAGTGGCGGCGTTGTGCCGGGATGGGGATCTGCGCCGCGTCGCTCAGGTAGCGGCCGGTTAGCGATGCCGGACTGGCCGCCACGTCCTCCGGCGTGCCCTGGGCCACGATCTGCCCGCCCTCTTTTCCCCCGCCGGGGCCGAAGTCGACCACCCAATCGGCGGAGCGAATCATCTCCATGTCGTGCTCGATGACCAACACCGTGTTGCCCAGGTCGCGCAGCGCGCGCAGGATGTTTGCCAGGCGCGGGATGTCGCGCGCGTGCAGCCCGATGGTCGGCTCGTCCAGCACGTAGAGCACCCCCGTCAGCCCGGAGCCGAGCAGCGCCGCCAGGCGCAGGCGCTGCGCCTCGCCCGCCGAAAGGGAGGGCGCGCCCCGTTCCATGGTCAGGTAGCCCAGCCCCACCTCCACCAGGCGGCGCACGCGCTCGCGCAGGTCCACCACGATCGGCTCAGCGACGAGCCAGTCGTCGTCGGGCAGTGCGCTCTGCAACGCGTCGATCCACTCCCCCAGCGCTAGCAGCGACAGGCGCGAGAGCGCCTGTTCGGCATCGGGATCCCCTGCTCCCGCCACCAGCCGTCGCCCCAGGACGGTCACCGCGCGCGATGCGGGCCGCAGGCGCGCCCCGCCGCAGGCCGGGCAGGTCTGCTGCACCAGGGTGCGCTCCATCTTTTCCAGGTACTCGGCGTCGCTGGCGTGTTCGGCGTGGCGGCGCAGCAGGTTGGTGACGATCCCCTCGAAGCGCCCCTTGGCCACGGTTTCGGGCGGCTCCACGCCCGGGAAGCGCCGCTGGAAAGCCTCTCCCCTGACCCCATAGAGCAACAGATCACGCTGAACCGAGCCCAGCGCGCGGACGGGCAGCGCCGGGTCAAACTCTAAGCCATAGTGCCGCCCGGCCTGGCGCAAGGCCTCGGCATGCCAGGCGATAGCGGGCGTAGTCCAGTCGGTCACCGCGCCCCCGAGGATGCTCTTGTCTTCGTCCAGCAGGCGGGCCAGGTTGGGGGTATAGACCGTGCCCAGCCCGGTGCAGGTGGGACAGGCCCCGGCGGGCTTGTTGAACGAGAACATGGCCATGTTCATCTCGGGCAGGCGCACGCCGCAGTGCGGGCAGGCCACCCAGCGGGCCTCTGCGTCGGCCGTCTCTTCCGCGGCTTGGCCCGCGTCGGGCAAATCCTCGCTCTCGTCGTCCCACAGCCCCTCGAAGCTGTGCTCGTGCGCGGGAGGGACGTCTTGCCCGCAGCGGGGGCAGGGCCGGTGACCCAGCCGCGCATAGAGCACGCGCAGGTAGGTGAACACCTCGCTGGCGGTGCCAACGGTGGAGCGCGGCGAGTGGTTGGTCAGCCCCTGATCCACACTGATTGAGGGCGAGAGTCCGGAGATGCTGTCGATGGGCGGCTTGCTCGCGTAGGTGACCATCCCCAGCGATTCCATGTACTGGCGCTGGCCCTCTTTGTGCAGCGTGTCGAAAGCCATGGTCGACTTGCCCGAGCCGGACACCCCGGTAAAGATCACCAGCTTGTTCTTGGGGATGGAGAGGGAGACGTTCTTGAGGTTGTGCAGCCGCGCGCCGCGGACGATTATGAAAGACATTCCAGAGCCCCCTTCCGAGGGTGTGCTCGCAAGCGAGCTGCCGGATCTGTTCGAGGGTGTCCGCTCATGACTCGATCAAGCCTGGTCTTCCCTTGGGCGGGGTTACCCTTTGGTGTAGGGCTGAATCGTCTGGATGTTGGGGATAAAGCTATAATGCCGCTGGTTGAAGGTATGTAGCGGCACGCCCAGAGCCACTGCGGTCTGGCCGATCAGCACGTCCAGTAGTCCTGCGTTGTGACTCCGGTGGTAGACCGCGAACACCGCCAGTGCCTGGTCACAGTCGGTGGAAGAAAGCCACACCACTCCGCAGGATGCTAACTCGCGTTGGACGCGCTCTTGTTCGAGTTTGTCACGACATCCCTGGATCAGTTCCATCACGACATACCCAGGTACCACGATCTCTTCATCATCGGGAAAGGAGCTGAACCATTCGATGGCAGGGGCGTACTTGCGGAGCAAATCGACGAGTATATCAGTATCGAGAAGGATCACAGTCTACATCCTCGCGCCTCTGCGCCTGTTCCCGCAACTGGCGCGCATAAGCGGCACCGTCAGTGATGTCAGCACGATCCTGCCACATACCGATCAGCCCTGATCGGCTCAAGTCGCCAACAGTCAGACGAACAGCGGGGCGAAGTGTCGTCGATCGAGGGAACACGATGACATCGACCGCCTGGCCTTTCTTATAGGGCAGGCCTGTAATAAGAATCTCGCCATCCTTTACCACAACCTGGCGTACCTGTACCGCTTCCATGGTATTCCGCCCCCCAGCGCCTCCGTGCCGAGATTACTATAACTACATTATAGGTTGTGCCTATCGAGGCGTCAACATGCCCGCAATCCCCGTACTGTCCTGATTGCGCGGTACCCTGAAGACCAACAGCGCAATGCCCTCATCGACTGGTTGGTCCCGTTGTTGCGCACAGTCGCGCGGAAACAGATGATCAGCGCGCCGCTGAGGCGGCGCGTGCCGCAATCGACATCCACAATGGTGTGGACGGCCTCGGGCCGGATGTGGCCGGAGAGCCGGTGCAGCCAGAGACGCACCGTTTCATCGGGCAAGCGTCTGGCTACACCGTAGCGCAGGGGCATGTGGGTCCGATCATAGCCCGTGTGGCCCATCGTTCACCCACATACCCCCGACGCCCCAACCTTGCCCTTACAGCGTCTCCACGATCTTGCGCAGCGCCTCGCCGTTCTTCTTCCAATAATCCATCAGGATGGCCATGTCGTGGCCGATGCGGAAGTGGCGCACGCCCATCTCCAGGTAGTACTGGATATTGTCCAGGCTCTGCAGCTCCACGCGGGGCGGCACGCCCTTTTTGATGCACGTCTCGAACACTTTGCGCTCCGTGGCCTTGACCACCTGGGCACCGTTCGGCTGTTTGTACAGCCCGCTGGACATGGTAAAGTCCGTGGGACCCCACTGGATCATGTCGATGCCGGGTATATCCAGGATCTCATCGAGCTGCTCCACGGCGGGGGCCTTTTCCATCATGATCGCCACCACTACATCGCGCAGCATCTGGGAGAACACCTCGTGGCCTCCGCCGCCATAGGCAAAGCGCCGGCCGGCCGCGCCAAAGAGGCCCCCATCTGGCGGCGTGTCGGGCCGGCAGATGCGCACGCAATACTTGATGTCCTCCACCGAGCGCACATCCACAAAGAGCACGCTCTCGAACCCGGAGCCGATGGCCCGCTGCGCCAGGGGCAGCTTGGGCTCCTGGTCGATCTTGATCATCGTCCCCAACTTGTACAGCTCGGCGGCCCGGCAATAGTTGTCCAGGTCGGGGTAGCCAAAGGTGCCGTATTCGGCGGCGTACTCGACATAATCATATAGGCCCAGTCGCCCGATCATCTCCACCACATCGGGCCACACGCTGGCCGTGCGCACGCACATGGTGGGTTTGCCGGCCTTCAGCAGTTCGCGAATCTTGTTCGGTCGCATTGTGTTTGCCCTCCTCGAGCACCATTCGTTGGGATGCCGGGCACGTCTTCAGGAGCATCGCGCCCGGCTACATGTGCGACCCATTGTAGCAGAGCGTTGGCATCGCGGCAACCGCAGCCCGCATCGGCACAGACCCACGGCCCTTTGTCTGGCCGGGCTTTGGCCAAGGCCGAGCCTTTCACTATAATCGGGTCGGCTCGCGATTTCTCACGAGGCGAATATCGCCATGTCGCGCTGGAAGATCAACGTATTCGTGCTCTGCGCCGCTCAGTTGCTCACCCAGATGGGCTTCTCGGCCTATCTTCCCTCCCTGTCCTATTTTGTGCAGGACTTGCTCGGGGGTGGGTATGCGGAGACGACGCGCTGGGTGGCCTTGCTCAACAGCGTCGACTCTTTTGCCATGATGGCCGTCGCTCCCCTCTGGGGCGCCCTGGCCGACCGCTTCGGGCGCAAGCTGATGGTGGGCCGAGCCACTCTCGCCGGCTCTCTCTTTATCTTGCCCATGGCTTTTGTCTCTGACCCCAGCCAGTTGCTGGTGCTCCGCGCGGCGCAGGGCATCTTTTGCGGGACGGTCTCCGCGGCGATGACCCTGGTGGCCACCGAGACGCCGGAGGAGCACCTGGGCTTTGCCCTAGGCCTGATGCAGATGGCCCAATTCGTGGGCCGGGCCATCGGCCCCACGGCGGGGGGATTTGTGGCTGATGCCATGGGCTGGCGCGCCGTGTACCCCCTCTGCTCGGGGCTGATGGGCCTGGCGTTCCTGGGGATCGTGCTGTTCGTGCGCGAGCATTTCGTGCGCGCGCCTAAGAGAGAAACGTCCCCGGAGAGGCGCGGCCCCCGGTTAGCTGGGCTGCGCGATCTCTTGGCGGGCAACATGGTTGCGCTGCTCTTTGTCCTGTGGGCGATGAGCATGGCCATGAATGTGGTCAGCCCCGTGTTGCCCCTCTACGTCAAGGCGCTGCGCCCCGATGCGTCGCACATCGCCACGCTGGCGGGGGCCACCATGTCCGTGACGGCGCTCACCTCTTCCCTCGCGGCCCTGGCCATCGGGCGCTTGGGGGACCGACATGGGCAAAAGCCAGTGCTTGTCGCCTGCGTCCTGGGGGCGGTGGTCATCTACATCCCGCAGGCACTGGTGTCCACGCCCGTGCAGCTTCTGGCCTTGCGCGCCATCGAGGGAGTCTTTGTGGGGGGCATGACCCCCGCCTCCAACGCCTTGCTGGCCAAGAGCACGCCCGCGTCCCGGCGTGGCGCCGCCTTTGGCCTCTCTGCCAGCATGGGCTCGGCAGGCCGGGCCATGGGCCCCCTGGCCGGCGCCGCAGCCGCAAACACCTGGGGCATGCCCAGCGCCTTCCTGGTTACCGCGGCGATGTACGCGGTCACCGCCGCGGTAGTGAGTCTCTTGGTGCGCCCGCGAGAGGCCGCGGTTGCGCCCCCTCAGCCAACACCACGACCCGCGCCCGTTGCCCCCAACCCACACCCCACGGGCCCACGGCCACCCCAGTGAGGTCCGCCCGTTGTCCCGGACTGCGTGTGCCGCGAGGCATACAGCCTGGCCTGGCCAAGATCGCTTGCGCTTTGCGACACATGGGGCTAAGATGAAACGTCGGTCCCGCTGGCCCGGCTTGGGCTAAATCTGGATGACGGCGCGACGCGCCGGAGGGGGAAAGTAGCGATGACGACGGTGGATGCGGCGATCAATCCGGCCCGTGGCCAACGTGCGGGTGCATACCAGGATCCTCGCCTGGCCTGGTGGAGAGAGGCGCGCTTCGGCATGTTTATTCACTGGGGGCTCTATGCCCTCCCGGCAGGGGAGTGGCGGGGCCAGCCTGTGCCTGGGCTCGGCGAGTGGATCATGCACAATGCCCGCATCCCTGTGGCCGAATACGAGCTTCTGGCCCGCCAGTTCAACCCCCTGCGCTTCAACGCCGCCGAATGGGTCTCCCTCGCCAAGCGAGCTGGCCAAAAGTACCTGGTCATCACCTCCAAGCACCACGACGGCTTTTGCCTGTTCAAGAGCGACTATACGCGCTACAATATGGTCGATGGGACGCCGTTCGGGCGCGACCCGCTGAAGGAGTTGGCCGAGGAATGCCAGCGCCAAGGGATCAAGCTGGGCTTCTACTACTCGCAGACCCAGGACTGGCACCATCCCCATGGCGACGGCAACGACTGGGATTTCGATCCGGCCAAGCAGGACTTTGCAGGCTACATCGATGGCTATGTCAAGCCCCAGGTGCGCGAGATCCTGACCCACTACGGTCCCATCTGCCTGATATGGTTCGATACCCCAAAAGGCATCAGCGCCCAGCAGAGCGAATCCCTGCTGGACCTGGTGCACGAGTTGCAGCCCGCCTGCCTGGTCTGTGGCCGGGTGGGCAATGCCCTGGGCGACTATGCCTCCGCCGGCGATAACAAGATTCCGGCGCTTGCCGTCGACGCGGATTGGGAGACGCCAGCGACCATCAACGACACCTGGGGGTATCGCAAGGACGACCACAACTGGAAGTCGGCGCCCGACCTGATCCGCAAGCTGGTCGACATCGTCAGCAAGGGCGGCAACTATCTCCTCAACGTGGGCCCCACCACGGAGGGCCTCATCCCCCAGCCCAGTGTGGATCGGCTGCTGGCCATGGGCGCCTGGCTGCACGATAACGGCGAAGCGATCTACGGCACCCGCCCCGGACCAATCCAGGGGGTCCCCTGGTGCCGCAGCACGGCCAAAGCGGGCCGCCTCTACCTGCACGTCCTGGATTGGCCACGCGGCGGCGTGATCGCCATCCCGGGCCTACAGCAGCAGGTCGGTCGGGCCCACCTGCTGGCCGATCCCCAAACCGCGCTTTCCCTCAGCCGCCAGGGCGATGATCTCCTCGTGAGAGGGCCCGCCAGCGCGCCGGATGCGGTGGATACGGTGCTGGTGTTGGACGCGCTCTAGTGGATGCGCGGCAGCATACGCGGGCGGTGTAGGGCGCGACCGCTGCCTCGCGCCTTTCGAGTCATCCTTTGGAGGTACGGACGCGATGGCGGACCTGATCGCCGCTGACCCGATCATCCAGCGTCTGGTGCGGTGGGGCCAAGCGCGCCCCGATGTGCGCGCCATGATCCTCACCAGCACGCGCACCACGCCCCTCGCGCATGTGGACCGCTTTTCCGACTATGATGTCATCGTCTTGGCCACCGACGTCGCCCCCTATATGCCCGACGCCTGGCTGGAGGATTTTGGCAGGGTGCTGGTGCTGTACCGCGACCCCGTCAGGCTGGAGTTCGGCCTGCCCAGCTTCGCCCGTATCACCCAGTACGAAGATGGTCTTAAGATCGACTTTACCCTCTGGCCGGTGGGGATGATGGCCCACGTCATCGCCGAGACGGAGCGGACGGGCGGCCTGGATCCCGACCTCGACGGGGGATACACCGTCCTTCTGGATAAGGATGGTTCGACCGCTGCGCTTCCCCCGCCCACGTACAAGGCATACGTCCCTACCCCGCCGAGCGAGGCGGCCTACCGCGAGGTCATTCGCGAGTTCTACCACGAGGCCACCTATGCGGCCAAGTACCTTTGGCGCGACGAGCTGATGCCTATCAAGTACTTTATCGATCACGCCATGAAGCAGGATGACCTGCGCATCATGCTGGAGTGGCGCATGGAGATGGACCACGGCTGGGCGGTGAAGACGGGCGCGTTAGGCAAGTGGCTCGAAAGATCTCTGCCGCCGGATATCTGGCGGGAACTGCAGGCCACCTACGTGGGCGCGGGGTTGGAGGAGAACTGGGAGGCGCTGTGGGCCACCATCGCCCTCTTTCGCCGCGTGGCGCAGCAGGTGGGCGCGCACCTGGGCTATGCCTACCCCGACGAGCTGCATGAGCGGATGATGGCGTATCTCCGGCGAGTCAGAAACCTGGATCATTGAGAACACCTAGTACGGCGGACTGGCCGGCGCGTGGGCTATTGCTTTAGGTTCAGCCCCACATACACACCCAGCGCCACCAGTTGCAGCACCACGATCGCCCAGCAGGCCAGGCGAAAGGATTGCTTGGCGGTCTTGTGGCGCAACACGGGCATGGCTACCAGCGCCCCGGGCGACCCCCCGATGGCTGCCAGGCCGAGCAGCACGGCCTCGGGCACGCGGCCCCGGCCCATCTTGGCCATCCCTTTGTCATAAGCAAAGACCAGGAACGTGATGACCGAGATGGCCACGAGCCAGGCCAGCGCGGGGTGGATCGCATCGAGTTGCCAAAGCAGCAGGACCGTGACCGCCAGAGCCAACCCCACTCCTAGGAGGCCGTAGAGGAGTGTGGGATGGCGCCAGGACGAACCGCGATGCTGCGCAGAATCTGCAAAAGCAGGGCCGGGTTGAGGCTGTTCCCCGTGTCTCCGCGTCACTCTGTCTCCCCCTCTCCCCGTCCCAAAACGATCGCGCGCACCTTGTCCGCTAGCGCTTCCGGTAGCGCGGCGAGGTCGGGCTCGCGCTGGCCGTCCAGGATGGACATCAGCACATCGCCCAACGCGTGTTGCCACGCGGGGGCGTCTTCCGCCTCGGCCATGCGCCGCGCCGAGACGTACATCTGGGCGTTGAGGTCGCGTTCGTCGGGCTGGCAGGCTCGTGCCACCAGGGCCAGGAATTCATCCAGGGTGATCTGCTCCGTCTGGGGCTCGCTGTCCTCAGCCCGAGCGCTGTACTCAGCGCCCCCCTCCGGCTCCTCTCCCGCGCGCGGGAGAGGTTGGGTGAGGGCCAGCCGTTCCAGCACGGCATCCACGATCAGGTGGTCCGTGGCATCGAGCTCCCACACCAACGCCGACTCGTCGCGCTCCCCGGCCAGGATGCGCCGCAGCGCCGCGACCAGGGCACGCCAATCGTCCTCCTCTCCTATCTGCTGCAGAAAGGGCTCGAGCCGCGCCCGCGCCGCGCCGGCCTCTGCACCATCGTCGCCGCACGCCGTGGCCATGTCCTCGATGACCGGCTCCCACTGGTCCAGGATGCGCGCGATGGGATCGACGGCGGCAGGTCGATGCTCGGGGTCGCTTTGGGATATGGACATCTCAGCTTGGCCTCCTGTGCGCTTGGCAAGCATGGTAAACGCTATCCTACACGGCATGTGCTGATCCCACGTGGATCCTTTATATCGTGCTGGCCCACGGAGCACCCCATGATCTGCCGCCCATCTGGGACCAAATGACAGTTTCGTAGCGCAAGTTGCCAAACTTGCGGCCCCTGTCATAGGTAGGTGTAGCGGACGAACAGCGCGATGAGTGCGGACATGACGCTCCCCATGGCTGCACCTAACGAGGGGATCATAGCATAGGAGACCAGAGCGCGCAACACGGAATTTGTGCCCCACCATGATCCGGATTATGCTATTGAGAACGCTTGCCTGTGGACAAGATCGGAGACCCAGCCAATATGCCCCTGGTTATAGCCGACAACCTGACCAAGATCTATGGCGCCGGCGCCACCGCCGTCACCGCGCTCGATCACGTACACCTGCAGGTGGATGCGGGCGAGT